>DASRNZ010000040.1:0-5496 GCA_035647155.1 Thiopseudomonas sp. | reverse complement strand
TGCCTGAAGAGGCAAAAGTGCAATTGCGTGCCTTGACCCCTGCTAACTATATTGGTAATGCAGGCGCACAAGCTAAGCGCGTTTAACATATCTTAAGTGTCTGAACGCCCGGCTCAACCCGGGCGTTTTATTTTCAGTGTCTATTTCGGAAGCAATCACGTGCCCAACTCACTTAATACACCACTCGACATTCTAGGTGGCATCAGTGCTGAAGTTTTTTTACGCGATTATTGGCAGAAAAAACCACTGCTAATTCGTAAAGCCATTGCCGACTTTGTCAGTCCCATTGATGGTAACGATCTAGCAGGGCTATCGCTGGAAGAACTGGTTGAGTCACGCATTATCTTAGAGCACGGCGAAACGCCTTGGGAGCTTAAGCAGGGTCCCTTTGATGATGAAACCTACAGCTCATTGCCTGAGCGTGATTGGACATTGTTAGTACAAGCAGTGGATCAATTCAGCCCTGATGTTGCTGAAGTACTTGAGCACTTTAAGTTTCTACCGAGCTGGCGCATTGATGATGTAATGATCAGTTTTGCCGTACCCGGTGGCAGCGTCGGACCACACTACGACAACTATGATGTGTTCTTATTGCAAGCCGAAGGCCAACGTCAATGGAAAGTGGGACAGATGTGCGATGCTGACAGCCCATTACTCAAGCACCCTGATTTACGCATCCTGGATGGCTTTGAGCAAACGGATGAGTGGGTATTAGAGCCTGGCGATATGCTCTATTTACCACCGCGCTTAGCGCATTGGGGCATTGCAAAAACAGAGTGCATGACCTGGTCTGTGGGTTTTCGCGCACCTTCTACCGCTGAAGTAGTCACCCATTACGCCGACTTTGTCGCCCGTTTCTTACCTGACGAGCAACGCTACAGCGACGCGAATATGTCACCGGTAAGCAATCCAAGTTATATCCGCGCGGAAGATATCCAGCGTTTACGCGAACTAGTGCGCGAACAACTGGATGATGACCGTATGTTGCTGACCTGGTTTGGCCAGTATATGACCGACCCTCGCTATCCTGATCTGTTAATTGGCGATGATATCAGCGTAGAAGATTTAAAAAACGAGCTTGAACAAGGTGCGGTTTATACACGCAACCCAACAGCTCGCTTAGCATGGAGCCATATACAACTGGATACTGAACCTGCGTTAGTATTCTTTGTCAGTGGTAATAGCCGTATTATAAGTGAGCATTTAGTCCAATTGCTGGACCTGCTCTGCAGCGCAGATGCTATGCATATAGATAACTTAAAGCCTTGGCTTGATGATGCAGAAGCAAATACATTGCTCTGCGAACTGATTAAACAAGGAAGTCTGGAGTGTATCGATGAGTGATTTGCAGATTCGCATTGCTGATTGGCATAGAGATAATGCTGATTTACGCCGTATTCGTGAAAGCGTTTTTATTCAAGAGCAAGGTGTCAGCCCTGAGCAAGAATGGGATAGCGACGATGCTACCGCGACCCATTTTTTAGCCTACGAAGGTGACTTCGCGGTGGGCACAGCGCGACTGCTTGCAGAAGGCTGTATTGGTCGAGTATCAGTTTTAAAAGACTGGCGCGGCCTGCATATTGGTGAGAAATTACTGATGGCAGCTGTTGCAGAAGCTGAGCGCCTGGGTTTAAGACAACAAATCTTAACCGCACAAGTGCATGCTGCAGGCTTTTATGAGCGTTTAGGCTTTACTGTCGTCAGCGATGAGTTTTTAGAAGCAGGGATCCCTCATATTGATATGCTGCGTAACAGCGATGAGGCACAGCCCATTAAAGTATAATTACACGCAGTCGCTTGCAGACAGCAGAGATCTATTAGTTGATCTAGCCCGCTGACTGCAAGCCCTTCGTTTAACCGTAGTGATGGACTGTCAGCCAAAGTGATATTAACTTTACGGAGTCCACCCTTATGACCGCCCTCACCCGTTTCTTTATAGTATTTATCCTCGCCTGCAGTGGCAATCTAGCACTTGCCGCAAGTGAAGTGATCCAGCTGAACTTTCGTTTAGCCGAAGATATGCTACCCATCGCCAACTCTATTCTGAGTCCAGGCGGACGAGCGACTGCCTACGGCAACCAATTAATAGTCAATGCCAGCACCGACAAAATCGCAGAACTGCGCGCAGTACTGGAAAAAATTGATACCCAGCCACGGCGCTTATTGATTAGCGTCGACACACAAGGCAATCAAAACAATCAGCAACAAGGTTATCGGACTGACGGCACAATCAGCGGCCGCCATGGCGATATTATGATTGGCCAAGGTGAAGTACAAGGTCGTAATCAAGTCCGTATCATCAACCTCAACACGCAAAGTCGCGATGGATCATTACAAACAGTGCAAACTCTAGAAGGCTCAGCTGCGTTTGTACAAATAGGGCAAAGCATTCCGCAACGCTCAACTCAGTACGGCCCTTATGGTCAAATCCAAGATCGCACCGAGTATCGCTCAGTCAATCAAGGCTTTTATGTGACGGCAACCTTGGTAGGTGACACTGTGCAGATCGATATCAACAGTCAAAATGATCGCCGCAGTCGAGAATTTAAAGATGTGATTGATACGCAAAGCACCTCAACTCGTGTCACTGGACGTGTTGGTGAGTGGATTAATGTCAGCGGCAGCCAACAAGATAATAATTATCGTCAAGATGGCTTTACGCAAAAGCGCTACAGGACGGGACGAGAAAACAACCAGTTACAGATCAAAGTTAATGTATTAGATTAACTTTACATAAAATATTACATTTAAAATATGTAGTGCCATTAAAATAACACTACAAAACATTTGACGTACGGCTCACTAAAGCGCATTATAGCCCCGCTCCCGCTAGCCAGAGCGCCTTAATCAGCGTTCCAAAATCGACTTAACAGTACTTGAGAGTTGATTTTGTGTTAACTACATCCAAAAGATGCTTTAACGAGGTTGCGACCAGTACGTTGTTGTCCTGAGGGACGGGGAAGCAATATGCATCAATGATGCATCAGATATCTCACTACAGTGAGTCGCGTTTGCGGATGTTAAGTTGTAGATATCACGACTTAATGCAGCAGCCATTTTATCTGATCGCTCCCCTCCTTTAAGACACTCTGTTCTGATCAATTATCGGCACTTTCAGTGGAAGCGAACCCGCAATTTATACTTCCAGCAATAGCAGGTTGTGTGTGGGCAGTCGGTGCTCAAACTCACTTTACTCATTTGAAGGATTGACCATGTCAACTTATCAAAACGAAATTAAGGCAATTGCCGCTCTTAAAGAAAAAGCTGGAAATGGTTGGAGCGCGATTAATCCCGAGTCTGCCGCTCGTATGCGCATTCAGAACCGTTTCCAAACTGGTTTAGAAATCGCTAAGTACACTGCAGCAATCATGCGTAAAGATATGGCTGAGTACGATGCCGACTCATCAGTTTACACTCAGTCACTGGGTTGCTGGCACGGTTTCATCGGTCAGCAAAAGCTGATCGCGATCAAAAAGCACTTAAAAACCACCAACAAGCGTTACCTCTACCTGTCAGGTTGGATGGTTGCTGCTCTGCGTTCTGAGTTCGGCCCACTGCCTGACCAGTCAATGCACGAGAAGAACTCTGTTGCTGCTTTGATTAAAGAGCTGTACACATTCTTACGTCAAGCTGACACTCGTGAACTAGACCTTCTGTTCACTGCGTTAGACAAAGCACGTGCTGCTGGCAACACTGCAGAAGAAAAATCTCTGCTAGACCAGATCGAAAACTTCGAAACTCACGTTGTACCAATTATCGCTGACATCGACGCTGGTTTCGGTAACGAAGAAGCCACCTACTTGATGGCTAAGCAGATGATTGAAGCGGGTGCTGCTGCAATTCAGATCGAGAACCAAGTATCTGACGAAAAGCAGTGCGGTCACCAGGACGGTAAAGTAACAGTTCCACACGCTGACTTCCTAGCTAAAATCAACGCTGTACGTTACGCGTTCCTAGAATTAGGCGTTGACGACGGTGTTATCGTTGCACGTACTGACTCACTGGGTGCTGGCTTAACTAAGCAGATCGCAGTAACTAATGAGCCAGGCGACTTAGGCGACAAATACAACAGCTTCCTTGATGGTACTTACATCAACGACGCAAGCGAAATCGAAAACGGTGACGTTGTTGTTAAATCAAACGGTAAGCTGTTGAAGCCTGCACGTTTAGCCAGCGGCCTGTTCCAGTTCCGTGAGAACACAGGTGTTGAGCGTGTTGTACTAGACTGCATTACTTCATTGCAGAACGGTGCTGACTTGCTGTGGATCGAAACTGAAATGCCACACGTTGGTCAGATCAAAGGCATGGTTGACGAAATCCGTAAAGTTGTTCCTGATGCGAAACTGGTTTATAACAACAGCCCATCGTTCAACTGGACTCTAAACTTCCGTCAGCAAGTGTACGACGACTGGGCAGCAGCTTCTAAAGACGTTTCAGCGTACGATCGCGACCGTCTAATGAGCGCTGACTACGATGGTACTGAGTTGTGCAACGAAGCTGATGCTCGCATCCAGAGCTTCCAGGCTGATGCTGCTCGCGAAGCAGGTATCTTCCACCACTTGATCACTCTGCCTACCTACCACACTGCTGCGCTGTCTACTGACAACCTAGCTAAAGGTTACTTCGGCGAGCAAGGTATGTTGGCTTACGTTGAAGGTGTTCAGCGTAAAGAAATTCGTCAGGGTATTGCGTGCGTGCGTCACCAAAACATGGCGGGTTCTGACATCGGTGATAGCCATAAAGAGTACTTCTCTGGTGAAGCAGCTCTGAAAGCAAGCGGTGAAGACAACACAATGAGCCAGTTCGATAACATCTAATCGAATGCTCTAGCAGTCTTAGCACTGCGTGTTGCACAAAAACCCCAGCCTCGGCTGGGGTTTTTTATTGCCTAAAATAAAGTATTGCCTACCCTACTCTGCGCAACTCATCGCACTCTTTAAGTCATTACCGCAGATAAGACGCTATAATATTAACCCTTTGTTACTTTGGGCGATGTGCTTATCAGTCTTGGATTAGCATTGGTTTGTTATTGTGTTAGATATCACTCTGAGCGTGCTTGTGTCAGCACAGCACCCATGAGCTGGGTACATACATTCAAGGTCAATCATGAACTCTCTTCTCGACAACCAACCTGTATCTTCTCAAGCCACAGACACGCAGCAGAATCAACTTGTGCAACAGATGCGCATCAAGCATCAAGAGCTGTTAGCTGGTTTGCAAGGCAAGAAAAAAGTCCGTGTGGTGTTTTTGGTCTTGCATGAAAACACTTGGAAAGCCGATGAAGTCTTCCAAAGAATGCTTGATGATGATTTTTTTGAACCAGTAATTTTGGTGGTGCCTTTTGTAACCTACGATGGCTCAACACAAATATCGCGCAGCCGAACGCTGGAAGTGCAGAATAAAAGCATCGCCTATTTTTTAAAGAAAAATTATCCGGTGTATGCGGTGGCCAACGAAAACGCCGGCCACTCTGTATCGCAGATTGAAGAGCTCAGC
>DASRNZ010000039.1:0-13691 GCA_035647155.1 Thiopseudomonas sp. | reverse complement strand
GTGACGGGGCAGGTGATCGGCACAGCGTATAAAGGCTATAGGATTGGCTATGAACTGCAGGAACAGCGCTATCAGTTTGAAACGCGCTTAGGGATTGTCGACTCGTTCGGCGATCTGCATGCGTTGCCTGTAGGCGCTGCTATACCGCTGTTAGTGAATCCAACGAGTTATCAAGATCCGGTCATTAATACGCTCAATGGCCGTTATGGCCTCACGCTAAGCTGTGTTGCGCTGCTGTTTTTATTTGTAGCGATAGTACTGGTATCTGCTGTTAAAGGCGGCGAGCGCGCATCGAGATAAAGTTCTGCATCATTGCTTAGGTTTGAGGTTTTTAACCTTTTGCTGCGCTTGTGTGTTTAGAGCATCGTGTGGCAAAGAATATTTGGGGCCACGCCCATGGATATTTTTGCCTACTTTAGCGGATGTTCTTTAATGTTTTTTGGCCGCGTCTTGAAATTTATTTTTTATCGCCTACGGTAATACTTAAGTGGTGAGGTGTTTGCATTTTAGTTCTATGAAGTCCACGCTCTAGCTAAGGGATTTAGATAAATAACAAGAACAAATATTAAAGATTATTTCGCTTTGCCCGCAGGAGGCTGCTATGAATACTTTTGAACGTTATGAATCCAATGTACGCGGTTATTGCCGTACTTGGCCCGTGGTGTTTGATACTGCTCGTAACGCCAAGCAATGGGATGTGGACGGTAACGAATATATTGATTTCTTCAGTGGTGCTGGGGTGCTTAACTTTGGCCACAACAACCCTAAGTTTCGTAAAGCGCTGATAAGTTATCTTGAAGCAGAAGGTGTGAGCCATAGCTTGGATATGCACAGTCGTTCAAAAAAAGAATTTATCGAACGTTTTGTGGAAGTCATCCTAGAGCCTCGTGGGCTCGATTATAAGCTTCAGTTCACTGGCCCCACAGGAACTAACGTCGTAGAAGCGGCATTAAAGCTCGCACGCAAGGTGACTGGCCGACGCGATGTAGTGGCCTTTACCGATGGTTTTCACGGGATGACGCTGGGCGCGTTAGCCTGTACTGGCAACCAAAAGTTTCATCAAGCTGCGGGAGTTGAGTTAAACAATATTATTCGCGTGCCTTTTGATGGTTACTTAGGTGAAGGGGTTGATACCTTAGAGCCCTTGCGTCGAGCTTTACAAGACCCTTCCAGCGGCATCAACGCGCCTGCTGCTTTTATTTTAGAAACTATTCAAGCGGAAGGCGGCATCAATGTGGCGCGCAAAGAATGGCTGCAGCAAGTCCAGCAGCTTGCACGTGAACATGGCAGCTTGCTGATTGTGGATGATATTCAAGCTGCGGTAGGTCGCACCGGTAATTACTTTAGTTTTGAAAATCTGGGAATTGAACCCGATTTAGTCTGTTTAGCTAAAGGGATTGGTGGTTACGGTATTCCAATGGGGATTCTGTTAATTAAACCAGAGCTCGATCAGTGGCAGCCGGGCGAGCATACGGGCACCTTCCGCGGGCAAAACCTCTCTTTTGTTGCAGGCACAGCGGCATTGGAATACTTTGAAAATGATGAGTTTCTTGCCGAAGTGAGGCGCAAAGGAGCGCTCACTGAAGAGCGGTTACAGGATATTATCCTGCGTGCTAATGATGGTATTGAGTTGCGCGGTTGCGGCATGATTCATGGTTTAGATATGGGCACAGGTGAAAAAGCCAGTGCTGTAGTCGCCAAGGCATTCGAGCATAATTTAATTATTCCTACCTGTGGGCCCAATGGCCGAGTAGTGAAAGTGATGCCGCCATTAACCATCGAGGACGATGTGCTAAATGAAGGTTTAGATCGGTTAGAAAAAGCGATAGTTCATCCATGATAATCCCCCAAGGTTAGAAGCGAGCGCATTGGCTCGCTTCGATAGAAAGGAGTCTTGCTATGCGCGATCATTCCGCACTCTGTTTTCCTTTGGCCGAGTATGAGCGCCGTTTACAAGAACTGCGTGAACGTATGCAAGAGCGTCTGCTTGATGCTGTCGTGATCTCAGACCCGGAAAACCTTTTTTATCTGACTGGGCATCAAACCACGGGTTATTCTTATTTCCAGGCATTGGTTGTGCCCCTTGATGGCGAGCCGGTTGCTATTACACGTGAGCTTGAAGCCTCGAATATAGAACATAGAACTTGGGTGGAACTATCACGCTGTTACACCGATACCGGTGATGCTATTCAGGAACTATTTAGCACCATTAAGGATTTGGGCTTAGAGCATAAATACGTAGGCTACGAGCGTAATAGCTATTTTTTCCCAGCTTATCAACAAGATCGTTTCCATTATCATATGCAAGCTGGCAAAGGCAATTTGCTGGATTGCTACGGCATTGTCGAAGAAGGCCGTATCTGCAAGTCTGAAGTAGAAATCGAACTGATGCGCCAAGCAGCCAAAACCACTGAGGCGGGTATGCAAGCCGCTATTAATGCTGTGCAGGTTGGTGCCACAGAAAATGATGTGGCTGCGCAGGCGTGCGCAGCCATGTTCCGTGCGGGTAGCGATTACCCTGCGGTATTGCCCTATGTCACATCAGGCCCACGTAGCATGATTGGTCATGCAACCTGGGAGGGGCGAACGATTCAGCCTGGCGAGCATGTGTTTTTAGAAATGGCGGGCTGTGTGCGTCGTTATCACACTGCCATGATGCGTACTGTGGTATTAGGTGAGCAAAGTGCCGCTATGCAAAGCGCTGAAAGGACCATGATTGAAGCGTTGGATGCTGCGCATGAATTAGTGCGGCCTGGGGTTATGGTGACTGATGTGGATAAATGCGTACGCGATATTATTTGTCAAAATGATGTGGGCGCAAAACTGATTACCCGTGTGGGTTATTCCATTGGGATCGCCTTTGCGCCGAGTTGGGATGAGGGCTATATCATGAGCTTAAAGCAGGGTGATGAAACCGTGCTTAAGCCAGGCATGACCTTCCACTTAATTCCTTGGATGTGGGGTGTGGAAGGCAATAAAACCTGTGGTATTTCTGACACTATTCTTGTGACTGATGATGGCTGTGAGTCATTTTTCACTTTGGATAGAAAAATGACTGTGATGTAAGCAAGTAAGCAAGGGAAGTGCTTACTCCCCTTGCCATACCTGCTGTGCATTCACAAACTCACGGATGCCATGTGGCCCAAGCTCTTTGCCGTAACCCGAGCGCTTGATACCGCCCGATGGTAGGCGCGGGTCACTTTTAACGATTCCGTTAATTGCTACTTGACCCGCTTCAAATCTAGCTGCGAGCTGTGCACCGCGCTCGGATTCAGTCCAAATACTGGCACCCAGGCCATAAGCGGTATCATTAGCAATAGCAAAGGCTTCATCGACATCTTTAACGGCACGTACTGCTGCTACTGGGCCAAAGGTTTCTTCAGTAAAAGCCGCCGCATGCAAAGGTACATCGGTTAATAAAGTCACAGGATAAAAAGAGCCTGCTCCTTCGGGTATCTTGCCGCCCATGATGCAGTTCGCACCGGCAGAAATAGAGCGAGTGACTTGATCATGCAATACGTCGCGTAATTGTGCCCGTGCGATGGGGCCAATATCGGTGTTTGCTTGAGTGGGGTCGCCGACCTTAAGACTTGCTAAACGTGTGCAGAGTTTTTCTACAAACTCTGCATAAATAGTCTCTTCGACTAATATTCTTTTGGCCGCGATGCAGGATTGGCCAGCGCAAATAAAGCGTGACGTGGTTAGAACATCCACAGCTTTATCGATATCCGCATCGGCTAAGACGATGGCAGGGTCAGAGCCGCCAAGCTCTAATACGGCAGGTTTAATTTCAGAGGCGGCAATCGCAGCAACTTTACTGCCGCCAGCAGTGGAGCCGGTAAAGGAAATGGCGCTAATGCGCGGATCGCGGATCATTTTTTCCGTCGCGTCGTGGTCTGCTATAACAGTTTGCAATACGCCTTTGGGGACGCCTGCATCAGCAAAGGCTTGCTCAAGGGCTTGAGCACAACCGGGCACGTGTGAGTCATGTTTGATAATGACTGTATTGCCTGCCATTAAGGCGGGAGCAAACACGCGGGTGGCCAACCAGTAGGGGGAATTCCACGGCAGAATGCCAAGTACCGTGCCTAAAGGAAGAAACTGTACCCAGCTTTTTTTTGCATCAGAAGCAATTTCCTGTGGCGCTAAATACTGCTCTGCACAGTCAGCATAGTGTTCACAACCGCTGGCGGATTTTTCCACTTCACCCAAAGCTTCCACGACCGGCTTGCCCATTTCAGCAGTCATTAAAGCACTGTGTAGCTGGCTGTTATCGCGTAGAGCAGTGGCAACTTTACGTAAATACTCAGCGCGCTGAGCAAAACTTAATGCTCGCCATTGCGGGTAAGCATGGGCGGCGTTTCCTAGCTTCTGTTCTAAATTGTTGTCGTCGCACCATGAAAATTGGCGAATGACCTGACCTGTAGCTGGATTAATAACATCGAGCATAGTTGCCTCCATGGCTGTACATGCAATATGAAATAGGCTGCAGAGCCTTATTACGGCTGTTTAAGCAAAGTACCTAGTTTCCATACATGGGTAATATTTCTAGTGTCTAACAATACCGTTATATCGGTGACTGGGTTTTGTGCAACTGCACATAAATCAGCATCCCAACCGGCTTTGATTTGCCCAGATTTGGGCGCTTGTGGGCCAAGTGTCAAGGGCCCTGTGGCGGTGGCGGATTCGATGGCTTGTAAAGGCGTCATGCCATCGTCGACTAATAGTTTGAGCTCTAAGGCATGCTCACCCCAGCGCAGAGGGGTGTCATCGCCTGACGTCAGAGTATCTGTACCGGCGGCAATGGTGACACCCTTTTCGATGGCCAAAGATACGGCTTCGCGGTGTCTATCTGCAGTCATCAGCAGCTTTTTCCAGGCGTAATCGGGTAGGCCATGGGTCTTGGCATATTCCATATTGCGAATCTTCACTGAGCGCGTGGTGACTAAAATAGCATCTGCTTCGAGCATGGCATCGGCGGCTTCTTCATCCATAAATGTGCCGTGTTCAATGGTTTTCACACCATTGCGCAGGGCTGCCATAATGCCGGCTTTACCATGGCAATGTGCTGCGACGATGCGTTCTGCACGAGCGGCTTCTTCCACTATGGTGCGGATTTCTTCATCGCTAAATTGCTGATGCATGGGGTCATCGTATTCGGTGAGGGTGCCACCCGAGGCGCAAATTTTAATCAGTTTGGCATTTTTACGCAGTTGTAAACGTACAGCACGTAAAGCCCCTGTTTTGCCATCACAGGTATGCAGCCAACCATCTCGTGCGGCTAAATCTGCCACACAGCCTAGAGAGTAGTTATGTAAGTCAGCGTGACCGCCGGTTGGAGAGATTAAATCCCCCGCAGCATAGATGTGTGGGCCAATCGCGTTGCCTTCATTGATAACACGGGCGATATAGACGCCGAAACCACCCACTTCGCGCACGCTGGTAAAGCCCGCGTTAATAGCACGTTGCGCATCGGCCACTGAACGTGCGGCTGCGACAGGGACAGGTACGTCCATAGCAGCGGACAGTGTTGGGGTTTGCATACCCGTAAAGTGTGTATGGCAATCCCACATACCCGGCATGAGGACAGGAACATGTAAGTCATCGCCTACTACTTGTGGCGCCTGTTGTTGTGGGCCTACCCATTCAATAATACCGTCTGCAATAACAACGGCCATATTGGGAATAGGCTCACCTATACCAGGAATTAAAATGTCTGCAAAAATGCGTTGTTTTTTATTAGTCATGTAAACACCCTAGCTTTAGAGCAAAAAAGAAACAAGAGCAGGTGAGGCTAAAGTGTTATCAGTTGGTCACTCTGTCTGTTCTAAGTTGGCACTCAGGGTCAGCGATATCTAAAACTATTTCTAAGTAATTGATTATCATAATATGTCTATCTAACGCCTCTTAACTCCCTGCTGCGCCTGTGCGGTTAATGCATCTTCAGGCCACGGGTGCTTTGGATAACGCCCACGATTATCTTTACGGACTTCGGGGTAGACATTGCGCCAGAAGTTATGCAAATCAGCAGTGACTGCTAAAGGTCGCTGCGCTGGCGAGAGTAGATGAATCAGTACCGCTACTTGACCGTCAGCCACTGTCGGTGTCGCGGTCCAGCCAAATAAAGCCTGTAACTTAGCGGCGAGTACTGGGCCGTTTTCTGCGGTGTAATCAAGCTTCACATTCTGACCGGTGGGGATGGTTAAGCTTGTCGGTGCTAGGGTGTTGAGCTGTTGCTGCTGTGGATAACTTAATAGATTGTTCAGCGCCTCAGATAGATTTAGATTTTTTAGATCAGACCAGCGGCGCATACCGGTGAGAAAGGGCAGTAGCCATTCTTCTAAGCTGTCCAGTAGCGCTTGGTCACTGACATCTGGCCATGCATCGGGGAATACTTTCGCCAGTAATTTCACGCGTGCGCACCACTGGCTGGCGCTATCCGTCCAGTTCAGGCTGTGCAGGCCGTTTTTGCGCACGGCGTTGAGTAGACCTTGTTGGATCAGTGCTGGATCAGGTTTGGGTAACTCCTTTTCTGCCAAGATTAGCTCACCGAGTTTACGTACGCGACGCGCTACAACGGTGCCGCGCTTGTCGTCCCAGAGAGCTTCTTCGTTTTCAGTTATGAGTGTGGATAAGTCCTGCTCGAGATCAGCTAGATTGACGGGAGCTGCAAGATAAATCGTGGCTTGGCGAGTTTTGCCATCCAGATCAGCGGCCACCAGCCAGTCGTAGCGCACTAATGGATCATCTTCACGTAACGACGCGCCTTTGCCATTACTGAGTTGATAGCGTGCAGATTGGCCTGCTCGACGATGACCGATGCGATCAGGGTAGGCCAGTGCTAATAAACGACCGGTATCGCTGGCGCTGGACAAGTTATCTACAGTAGTGTTTTTGATCGTCAACCGCTTGGCATCTTGGCGTACAGCCTTTAAACGTGCTGGATCAATTCGATGCTGCTTGGACTCACCGCGCAGTACTTGCAAGCGTTCATGCATATCGGCACCAGCGCTTGCGCCCAGTAAATCACGTTCACCCAGTAAGGCGGCTAGCTCTGCTGCAGGCTGGCCAAGGCCAATCTCACGTCCACGCAGCACCATATTGGCTAAGCGTGGATGAATACCTAGATGACGTGCGGCCTTACCGTGTTCGGTAATGGCACCGTCGCTGGTTAACATGCCGAGCAATTGCAGCAAATCAGAGGCTTGATTCCAATGTGCAGCGGGCGGAGCATCAATCCATGCTACTTGTGCCGGATCACGGGTGCCCCATTGTGCCAGCTCCAATACCAGCGATACCAAGTCAGCCTCTTGCATTTCTGGTGGGGTAAATTCAGCTAGCGCGCCTTGTTCAGACTCACTCCAAAGTCGATAACATACGCCAGACTCGGTGCGCCCAGCACGGCCTTTGCGTTGTTCGGCGGAGGCTTTAGAGACGCGCCCAGTAATCAGTCGGGTCATGCCGCTATTAGGATCAAAGACGGCACGGCGTTGCTGGCCACTATCGATTACTACACGCACGCCTTCGATGGTCAGGCTGGTTTCGGCAATGGCGGTGGCTAGCACGACTTTACGAGTGCCGGCCGTAGGCGGCGAAATCGCGCGATCTTGTTCGTCGGCTTTGAGATTGCCGTATAAAGGAGCAATCAGCACGGTGTCGGCAACTTGTCCACGTAACTGATTCTCTACACGACGAATTTCGCCAGCACCGGGCAGAAACACCAACAGTGAGCCATCTTGTTCTGCTAGCGATTCGTGAATGACTGCCACGATTGGATCAATGATGCTGCGATGATGAGTTTGCGTGCGTATTGGGCGGTAAAACACATCCACCGGAAAAGCGCGGCCCTCACTGCTGATAATCGGCACATTGCCCAGTATTTTGGCAATCGGTGCGGTATCTAAAGTGGCGGACATCACCACAATGCGTAGATCATCGCGTAAGGCTTGCTGCGATTCGCGTACCAATATCAGGCCTAAATCAGCATGCAGTGAGCGCTCATGAAACTCATCAAATAACACTGCGGCGTAGTCTTCAAGCATCGGGTCGCTTTGAATCATGCGAGTAAGAATGCCTTCGGTGACCACTTCAATCTGCGTGCTGGCAGATATCTGACTGTCCAGCTTAGTGCGATAACCCACGGTATGTCCGGCTTTCTCTCCCAACTGGCGCGCCATAAAGCTGGCGGCAGAACGTGCAGCGATACGCCGAGGTTCAAGCATTAAAATCTTACGCCCTTCACGCCATGGCGCATCGAGTAATGCTAAAGGTACACGGGTGGTTTTACCGGCACCTGGGGGTGCTTGCAGTAGAACAGTGGTAGTTTGCTCTAGTGTTTGCTTGAGTTGAGGGAGAATTGAATCGATTGGGAGCACAGTTTGAGTTGGCCTGAAGAGGAGGTTTTATTAAGTATGCCGTAAAACTTAGCCCTTTAGTGCGATGATCAACGGTCGCGTTGGAGTGTAATCGTGTATGATCTTAGCTCTACACAAATAAATACGAGTAAAAGATCATGGCTAAAGGTACTGTAAAGTGGTTTAACGCTGACAAGGGTTTCGGTTTTATTACACCTGAAGACGGCGGTAAAGACCTGTTTGTTCACCACTCTGAAATTCAAGCAGGTGGCGGATACGCAACATTGAACGACGGCCAAGAAGTCGAGTTCGAAGTTGGCGAAGGTCAGAAAGGACCTTGCGCAAATAAAGTTGTTGCTATCTAAGTAAAATAGATAACACATGACTTAAGGGCGTTTACATGCGCTCACTGGAAAGCCTCAACCTGTATAAACGGATTGGGGCTTTCTTGTTTTTGATTTCAAAAATATGTTCATCAAGTCTTACGCGATACCCACTTTATAGAGCGAGAAGATGTAAAAGGGCGACAGACTCAGAAGCTGATTGGTCAGTCACCTTGCAATGAATGTTTCAGTCCGTATGATAGGCCGCCAATTTTCAAAACCACGTTGGACGTAATGTCTCATTCCGCAAGTGTTTCTCAATCCACAGTACCTGACCCCGTTGTAAAAAACTCCTCGCACCGCTTCGGTGACCCTGTTGTACTCACTCTGACCATGGGCTTTATTGCTCTATTCGTAGGACTGTCGTTTTATGATTCGCTCTTACTGACGACTTTGATCGGTGATGGTTTTGCTTGGACGGCTAAATATCTGGGCTCATTTTTCCAGATGCTCTTGTTAGCCACCTTCTTTATTTCGATTGGCATTGCTCTGAGCCGTGCTGGGCAGGCCAAAATTGGTAATTTAGATACACCAGAAGTCAGTACCTTCCGCTGGCTATCCATGGTGATGTGTACCTTATTAGCTGGTGGCGGTGTGTTTTTTGCTGCAGGTGAACCGATTTATCACTTTGTAGTGACACCGCCAGCATTTACCACTGAAGCAGGTACTGCCGCTGCTGTAGCTCCGGCGCTGGCGCAGTCATTTATGCACTGGGGCTTTCTCGCTTGGGCGGTATTGGGTTCGTTAACTGCCATTGTGATGGCGCATGCGCATTATAATCTGGGCAAACCACTGCAGCCGCGCACGCTGCTCTATCCGGTATTTGGTGAGTGGATTCTGACCAGTTGGGTTGGAGGTGTGGTCGATGCCTTATGCGTGATTGCCATTGTGGCCGGTACCGTGGGCCCGATTGGTTTTCTGGCAACGCAGATGAGTTATGGCCTGCAAGTGCTGTTTGGCTTTAGCAATGGCTTTGCTACGCAGTTGTTTATTCTCATGTTGCTGGCGGCGGTCTATATCATCTCGGCGATGAGTGGGATTCATAAAGGCATTCAGATTTTGAGTCGCTTTAATGTGATTCTAGCTTTAGGCATTGCTGCGGTGATTTTCATCTTTGGTCCCACGTTGTTCTTAACCAACGTCTATCTGCAGTCGATGGGCGAATATATGACCTCGTTTTTTGCCATGGCAACCATGACCAGTGAAACTGCACCGGAGTGGTGGCTGCAATGGTGGACGGTGTTCTTCTTTGCTTGGTTTATTGGTTATGCACCGCTGATGGCGATTTTTGTAGCGCGTATTTCCCGCGGCCGTACCATTCGTCAGATGGTGATTGCTGTTGCGGTACTGGCGCCGATTGCCACCACGATTTGGTTTACTCTGCTGGGCGGTTCAGGCATCTATTACCAGCTGACTGGCGCGGTAGAGTTGGTCGACGCACTGGAGAACTTTTCCTTTGATGTGGCCACTTTGACAATTGCTCAAGCCTTACCGGGCGGTATCTGGATGGCGGGTGCTATTCTTTTACTGACGACTATTTTTGTTGCCACCACGGGTGATTCTATGAGTTATGCCATTGCCGTAGTGGGCGCGGGTCACGATGAGCCACATGCTTTGATTCGTGCGTTCTGGGGTGCTGCGATGGCGGTGATGGCGGGTATCTTGCTCTACCTCGGTGAGGGGCAGATTGGCGTGTTACAGCAGTTTATTGTGCTGACAGCTATTCCGGTTTCAATCATCATCCTGCCGTCTTTATGGACCGGCCCGCAAGCGGCCATGGCGATGGCACGGGAGCAGAAGTTGTTGTAATTTCAATGGCTACAGGTTAGTAAAAACGCCCCAGCAGAGTAGTTCTGTTGGGGCGTTTTGCGTTGAATGCGCTGCCAGAATTGTGCTTTTTTACTCTGGCGTTGCTGTTATCCGTTGGCTTCGATCTGCATGGCTTTTTGATAGCTGGCAAGGCTTTCAAGGTTCTCAAGGTAGCTTTTAACATGTGGATATTTGCTTGCGCATTTCAGCATGTTGAGCGCACCTTGTACGACAAAAGCTAACATAAAGTCTGCTCCGGTCAGGCACTCTTCGACTAAGAATGCCTTGCCATTTAGATGATCATTTAAATATGAGAAAACCTTGTGAAACTCAGCTTCAGCATAGTGATCAAGGAAATTTAACGTGGTGCCAGACCGAGTTTCATATTGATTAAATACCTTCAATAAAAACGGCAGCATGGCTGAGCTTTCGGCAAAGTGAATCCATTGCAAGTAATCATTATATTCTGGTGATTGCTCATTAGGCGCTAGGTGTGGCGCAAACTTTTTAATCAGTAATTCGACAATTGCGCCTGACTCAGCGATAACTTTGCCATCCAATTCGAGCACTGGAGATTTGCCCAAAGGGTGAATAGCTTTGAGTGATGCGGGCGCTAAGTGGGTTTTAGCATCGCGCTGGTAGCTGATCAGTTCATAGGGTTGGCCGATTTCTTCAAGTAACCAAAGGATGCGGATTGAACGTGAAGCATGCAGGTGATGAAGTTTGATCATGGTCGTGAATTCCTTGTGGGCGATAACGCCGAGTTATTATATTCATGAGGAAGTTGTATTGAGTATAGGCGCTGTTGTTTCTCTGCTGGACTGAGTATGGCATGGTATATTGTGTATATGCGACCAGTCTATTATTTATTGAGAGCGATAAAATACAGACTCGGTACAGCGGTTGGGTACAGCACTTAAGCGTGCCTAGCTGGTTAACATATTAAGGTGTTGTTTTGGCACGAGCAGCAAGCACGCCTAGATAGGCGAGAGCGTTGCGCGTATTGGGTCAAGACTTGATACAATACATCTTGATATTTGCCTTTTTGTCTTTTTTGCTGTCTGCTTTTGGTGACTTATCCCGATGAAACAAAACTACGCTGATACTCGACAACAGTTACTCGACACCGGCCATCGCATGATGGTGGTCAAGGGATTTACTGGTGTGGGCCTGAATGAAATGCTGCAGGCAGCCGGTGTACCTAAGGGGTCGTTTTATCACTACTTCAAATCCAAAGAGCAATTTGGTCAGACTTTGTTAGAAGAGTACTTTCAAAATTATCTAGTTGATATGGATCAGCGCTTTGCAACCGATGAACCGGCTCGCGAGCAATTGATGGGGTATTGGCAAAAATGGTTAGAAAGCTATTGTGAGCCTTGTGATGCGCAAACCTGTCTAGCTGTGAAGCTCAGTGCTGAGGTTGCTGATCTGTCAGAAGCCATGCGCATTGCCTTGCGAGACGGTACTGATCAGGTGATTGAGCGCTTAACCCAGTGTATTGCACAAGGGCAGCAGGATGGTTCTTTACCTGTAAGTCATGCCGAGCAAACAGCGACTGCGCTCTATCAGCTGTGGCTTGGAGCCAGCTTATTAAGTAAGTTGCATATGAACAATCACCCGCTAGAAAGCGCAATGCTGACGACTCAGGCTTTGCTGGAAAAGTAATTGCACGCCTTTAGTATGCTGTGGCTGTCAGCTAGCACTGCATACTAGATAGGTATTTACACCTCATTTCTTCCTGCTTAATAGATAGATTTTCTTTTAACGCCTGAGTGGTTTTAGCGTGAGGCCTAGATCTTTATATCTTCTGTAGACGACTGGTCTAATTTTATATATAGTGCGCTCACAAACACAGCACTATGGCATATAAGTGTGTTGTGCATCAGCGGCACGTGACCTTGTTAGCTTGGTGTTATGTCATAAAAAATTTACTTATTTTATTAGACGACCAGTCTATTTGTTTGTGAGTGTCAAGCAGCTGGCGTCACATCCTGTGATTAGGAAACTAAAAATGAAAATAGATAGCTTATTTCAGCCGCTCAAATTGGGCCGCCATATCCTGAAAAACCGAGTGGTACTCCCGCCGTTAACACGCTCACGCAGTAGCCAGCCGGGGAATATCGCTAATGAGTTGATGGCAACCTATTATCAGCAGCGTGCAGGTGCGGGATTTATGATCAGCGAAGGCACACAAATCGAGCCGCGCGGGCAGGGTTATGCGTGGACGCCGGGTATCTATACGCAGGAGCAGATTCAGGGCTGGCGTAAAGTTACGGATGCTGTGCATGACGAAGGTAACATTATTTTTGCGCAGCTGTGGCATGTCGGCCGTGTTTCACATACCTCATTGCAGCCCAACGGTGCAGCGCCGATTGCGCCTTCAGCGATTGCTGCTGATAACGTTAAAGTGTTTATTGAGACGGGGCCAGGAGCAGGCGCTTTGGCTGAGCCTTCGATGCCGCGCGCCTTAAGCACAGCAGAAGTCAAAGAGTTAGTGCAGTTGTATGCGCAGGCGGCACGTAATGCCTTGGCTGCTGGTTTTGATGGGGTTGAAATTCATTGCGCCAATGGTTATTTGGTCAATCAATTTATCTCACAGCACACGAACCAGCGCGATGATGAATACGGTGGTTCGTTGCACAATCGTTTACGTTTCTTACGTGAAGTGGTGACTGCAGTGGCCGCGGTGGTGGGGACTGATTGTGTCGGTGTGCGCTTTGCACCTTTATTTGCGAGTACCACAGAAGACCGTGTGTATATGGGTTTGGTGGAAGATGATCCGCACACAACTTATCTTGAGGCGGTGCAAGTACTTGAGGATATCGGAATTGCATATTTATCGATTGCAGAAGCGGACTGGGATAATGCACCTGAATTACCCGCCGATTTTCGCAGCGCAGCACGCCATACTTTTAGTGGTCGTATTATTTATGCGGGTCGTTACACCGCTGAACGTGGGGTGAAAACCTTAGACGCTGGATTGGGTGATTTAATTGCCTTTGGCCGTCCCTTTATTGCCAATCCAGACTTGCCCCAGCGCATTGCTAATGGCTGGCCGCTTAACCCTGTTGATCCCGCCACTATGTATGGTGGCACGGCGCAAGGCTATATTGATTATCCAGTTTATAGCGAGTAATCACAGCAT
>DASRNZ010000038.1:0-70667 GCA_035647155.1 Thiopseudomonas sp. | reverse complement strand
CTATTATGCTTACTGGTAAGAAATCGTATAATTTGCCACTGCGGTCACTGGACCCGCTGTGGCTTGGCCTGTTGCGTAGTAACCAGCCGAGTACATTAAAGTCGCCGGATCATTGTCTGCAGCAACAGCCTTTGTATCAGCATATACATATGCTGCGTTACCCAGCTCAATTCGCTGACCATTCTCTTCATAGAGCGCCACATTTACATTGGTTGCAGTACCTGCAGTAGCCTGATTCACCAAGGTGTTCGTAGCAGGGTCAATCAAGCTGGCAGTGTCCGCAGAAAAGAATGCAAAAACGTCACCTGCCGCACAACTTTCCAACTTGATAGTAAAGCTTTGTTTCGCCGCCTCTTTACCCAAAGCATCTAAATCTGCTTTTGCCACAGTAGCAAGGGTAACAGTCTGGTCTTCAGCACCCACAATGGTACAGGTCTGGTCCATAACTTGACCGTTAATGGTGATTGTCCCGCTTGACGCAGCAAAAGCTGAACCACTGGCTAAACCGAGCGCTAAAAAAGCTAGAGCAAAAGGTGTTTTTTTCATTTGAAACTCCTTGATAGTAATTACCAATCTATTCAAATCATGGCCTATATAAGAAATGCTTATATTTCACCGCAACTCAATAACAGTATTTATCATTTATTACAAATGTTGTATAGCACAATAGCATGCTGCATTGCAAAACCCTAGTTATCAGGTCCCGCATGATTAATAACGTTCTTGTAAAATAAATCTGGTCTTTTATCTTGCCACTCTTTCATTGTTGCAATGGGCGTTTGATGGTGAAGCGCTCGTTGTGGAATATGGTGATTGTACACCCAGCAGTAGCGTTTTAAAGTGTGTTCTAAGTCTTCGGACGGGTCATACCTACGAGTCGCTAAAACATCACTGATGCGACCATTAAAGCGCTCGACCATACCGTTGGTTTGCGGTCGACCTGGCTTGATTAATCGATGTTCTATGCTGTGCTGTTGGCACGCCAAGTCAAAGAGATGATTACCAGTGGGTTTACGCTCACCACCTGCTGTAAATCGGTCTGTAAAGGACTTGCCATTATCGGTTAAAACTTTTTGGATCTTGAACGGTGCTTTGTCGATAACACGCTTCATAAAACGCTTAGCATCTTTAGCGGACTGACTGGGTAATACCTCGAGATATACCCAGCGTGTTGCACGGTCGATGGCCACGTACAAATAGCGGCGCTGCTCCTCGTCAGGCATTTGCGGCAAGAATTTGATGTCAATATGGATAAAGCCAGGGTCATAATCCTTGAAGGGTTTATGCTTAGGCTCTGAGCCTTGCTCATTCTCTTGGTCTTTTTTTCGCAGCTGCGCCAAGGTGGGTACCTGCCGTCTTTTCAGCATACGTGCTAGTGCAGAACGTGAAAGGGCTGGATGAAGAAACTCACGAGCTACAACCAGTAAGTCGTCAAGGCTCAAGCGCAGAAACTCACGAGCAGCAATCAATACCTCTTCTTGGTGAGGGGTTAATGTTGCCAGCAAATTATGTCGAGTGTGCGAGCGGTCATAAACATCGGTACGATAACGCCAGCGGCGAATTGTAGAGTCAGACACACCATACTTACGTGCCAACGCTAAATCGCTAATGCTAGTTGGTGCTTGCTGTATCTCAGCTCTAATTTTTGGCGTTGTTGTAGCTTGTTTATGTAGTTTGATGTTCATGGGTATGCTCCCGGAAAACTTTCTGAATCAGCTCTCTTGCAACAAGTAAAGGATAACTCCTAAAGCTCATTTGATCATCCGGTACTCTACACCTAGTCTTTAACTCCGTAACACCCTTTAACCAAGTGCTTAAAAGGCTTGCGCTTAAATAGAGCATCTCAGTCTAGAGTACAGGCCTGATTTTTAGTGTGCAGAAACGAAAAAACCCGTTAAGTATTAACTACTTAACGGGTTTTCGTAATATGGCGCAGTGGACGGGACTCGAACCCGCGACCCCCGGCGTGACAGGCCGGTATTCTAACCAACTGAACTACCACTGCGCATTTCTTGAAAGACTATGGTGGGTGATGACGGGATCGAACCGCCGACCCTCTGCTTGTAAGGCAGATGCTCTCCCAGCTGAGCTAATCACCCATGGTCTTTCGAAGAGGTGCGTATAATAGCCAGCTTAAATGTGTTTGGCAAGCACTATTAGCAAAAATACCAAAACAAATGCTTACTCGCCTGTTTGACGAGCAAGCTTCTGCTATTTACAACACTCAGCCCTTACAAAGCAGACTTAACTGTTATCAATCATCACCTTCAGCGCTTTCTCTTCGCTAGCATTAGCAAACACCTCATAGGCGCGCATAAACTCAGCAAAGGGGAAGCGGTGAGTAATCAACTCGGCAGGCTTGAGCTTACCGGACTGGACGTTTTTCATCAGCATGGCGGTGGTATTGGTATTAACCAAGCCTGTGGTTAAGGTAATATTTTTAATCCATAGATCTTGCAACTGCAGATCCACACTGGTGCCATGCACACCGACGTTGGCAATATGCCCACCTGGACGTACAACGGCTTGGCAAATATCAAAGGTGACGGCGATACCCACTGCTTCGATGACTACATCAACACCGTCTTTGGTCATGGCCATCAATTCGGCTGCAGCATCACTGGTCGCGCTATTGATGACATCAGTGGCACCAAAGGTTTTCGCCATTTCTAAGCGCGAGTCATCAATATCCACCATAATTAAACGTGCCGGTGAGAAAAACTGCGCCGTAAGTAACGCAGCCATGCCAATCGGGCCAGCACCAATAATGGCTACAGTGTCACCTGGCTGCACCGCACCGTAGAGCACGCCAATCTCAAAACCGGTCGGTAAAATATCACTGAGCATCACTAGCGCTTCTTCATCTGCACCTTCGGGCACATGGTACAAGCTGTTATCGGCATGCGGGGTGCGCACATACTCAGCTTGGGTACCATCGATCAAGTGACCGAGAATCCAACCACCATCTTCGCAATGGGAATACAGTTGTTTTTTGCAGTAGTCACATTTACCACAGGCACTCACACACGAAATCAGAACACGATCGCCCTTTTTAAAGCGAGTAACACCACTACCCACCTCCTTAACAATCCCCACACCTTCGTGACCTAAGATCCGTCCTTGAGTCACCGCAGGTACATCACCTTTAAGAATATGCAGGTCTGTGCCACAGATTGTAGTTTTAATGATTTTTACAATAGCATCAGTCGGTTGTAGAATTTTCGGCGTCGGTACTGTATCGAACGATTTAATCCCTGGACCACCGTATACAATCGCTTGCATGTGCTTTGGCATCGTCATAATTCATCCCTCTACTATTACCCCATCGCCCAGGTTAGGCGAGGGTTAGCCTTATACCGCGAGCGTCTATCCAACAGCTCACTGATTCATCATCAGCCCAACGCAGCAAATAAACAATGACTTGTATCACTGGCTCACATTTGAACACTGCTAAGTACTGCAAAGGGAGTCAGGGATTTCAGTATAGATGGCCTAGCGCCCGCATCAAATCAAATCAAATCAAATCAAGAGGATTGTTTGAAAGGCCAAGATGGATACCAAATTACGGCATGCGCAACACTAGAATGAGACGGATAGATGATTGGGCCTAGGCGGAAGCAATTCATACAACATGCGCATATTTTAAAGCATTAAATCAGCTCGATTCAATATCCAAGCGATGCGTCACTTCAATCCCAGCTGGCGTAATCGTTGTACCGTAGGCCAACACCTCAACTCCGGCTGCTTTAGCCTCAGATAGCGCTGCTGCGTACTCAGGATCAATCTCTTTAGCGGCGCGCACTGCAGTAATCCCAGTTAAATTCACACAATAAATCAATACTGCGCGCTGCCCGCTGTGAGCCAAGCTGGTCAACTCACGTAAATGCTTGGCACCACGTGTAGTCACCGCATCTGGAAACGCAGCTGTATCGCTATCAGCAAAGCCTAAGGTGACACTTTTCACCTCAATAAACACCTGCTGCTCAGCGAACAGCAAACAAAAATCCGCACGGCTATTTTCCTCACCGTACTTCACCTCGCGGCGCAGCTTGGTAAAGCCTGCCAGCTCAGTAATTACACCTGCCATCAGAGCTTCTTCAATCAAACGATTAGCGCGCCCAGTATTGATACAGGCCACGCGTCCGTGCGGTGTCTCCACCAGTTCCCAGGTGGCTTTGAGCTTGCGTTTGGGATCGTCATTGCGACTGAACCATACGCGCGCGCCTTCAGCCATGCAGTTGAACATCGAGCCGGTATTAGCACAGTGCGCCGTAACAACGCTGCCATCGGCACACTCAATATCAGCAAAAAAACGCTTATAACGCTTTAACAAGCGCCCTTCTTCTAACTCAGGATCAAATTGCATGCTGTGCCTTCCAGGTGACTAAACCACGAGCGATGCGCTCCACTGCCTGCTGTAAGCGCGGCACACTTTGCGTATAAGCAAAACGCACATGCTGATTGGAGCGGTAACTGCCAAAGTCGATACCCGGAGTAATAGCCACCTGCTCAGTTTCTAAGAAGTGACGGCAGAAATCAAAGGCATCACCGCCAAAGTCAGAAATATCCGCATACAGGTAAAAGGCTCCCTGCGGCTCCACCTCAATCTTAAAGCCCAGCTCACGCAAGGCTGGTAATAAATAATCACGACGTGTCGCAAACTCAGCACGGCGCTCTTCTAGAATAGCCAAGGTATCCGGCTGAAAGCAGGCTAAAGCAGCATGCTGCGATAAAGTTGGGGCACTGATATAAATATTTTGCGCCAGCTTTTCTAGCTCAGGCACAGCGGCTTCCGGCGCAACCAGCCAACCTAAGCGCCAGCCGGTCATACCAAAATATTTAGAAAAGCTATTGAGCACAAAAGCATCATTATCCACTTCTAAGACACTGGGCGCATCCATACCGTAAGTGAGGCCGTGGTAAATCTCATCCACCACCAAGTGCCCACCACGTTGACGCAATGCAGCTGATAAAGCTGCTAACTCTTCTCGGCTTAATACTGTTCCAGTTGGATTGGCTGGCGATGCCACTAAAGCGCCGACACTGTCTTTATTCCAATACTGCTCCACTAACTCAGCATTCAGCTGATAATTAGCTTCTGGCCCAACAGGAACAAGTTGTGCGCCACCTTCCACCAGACGCAAAAAGTGGCGATTACACGGATATCCCGGATCGGCTAATAACCAATGCTTGCCCGGATCCACCAGCAATGCACTGGCCAAGAGCAATGCACCTGAACCACCCGGGGTGATCATAATGCGCTCTGGATTAATATTTAAACCGTAGTGACTGTCATAGTAGCCAGCAATCGCTTCACGCAACTGGGGCAAACCACGCGCTGCGGTGTAGCGAGTTTGACCCGCAGCTAACGCCGCTTGCCCTGCCTGAATAATGGGCTCTGCAGTAGTAAAATCAGGCTCACCAATTTCCAAGTGAATGACATCATGGCCAGCAGCTTGCAACTCATTAGCACGCTGCAACAACGCCATGACATGAAAGGGTTCAATTGCGCGACTGCGGGCGCTGTAAGTCAAAGTCATAATATCCACTATTAAAAATAACGCGTGACCTGCCGAGCACACTCATGCGAGGGAAGGCTTAACGCAAAACAGGCAAATAGATTAATCAAACTTAGCGAGCGGCTCACATAATTGCTCAAGCGCAGCAAATATCTGCGCACTTGGGCGCTCTAAACCATGATCCAGTGCTTCTAATCAGCATAAAGCACTTAGGACAATTGTTTTGGCGTGCGATACAGCCAGAACAGTATGGGAGTTGCGGTCGCCAATAAGATAATAACAGGCAATTCAAGGCCGATAATTTTTGCTACAGCAGCAGCCCAAGCCGGAATGCAGGCATACCATAATGCATGCAAACGCAGATGCATAAAATGCTGCCAGGCATCATCTTCTTGATGCGTATCACGGGCTTGACCAACAGCAATTACACCGTGTTTAAAACGCTGAAAAGGCTTATTGTTTAAAAACAATAAGAATAAAGCGGCAACAAAAAACAGTAAAGAACCCTGCTCACTGTACTGCCCTAGACTATAAATTGCGCTGGGAAACAACCAGACTGGCAGCAAAGCGACTGCCAGTTGTAACCACCACAACATACCTAGTGTGCGGCGTGCTTCAGCAGGTTTCACGACTCAAACTCTGCCTGATGCTCAAGACCTAGCAAATGCCCTAACTTACCGGCTTTAGTGGCTAAATAGAGCTTATTATAAGGATTTTGCCCCACTTGCAGTGAGACACGACGCGCAATTTCAATACCACAATACTGCATCGCTTTGACTTTCTTGGGGTTATTAGTCATTAACTGCAATGAATGCACACCCAAGTAATCGAGCATCGGCTGGCAAATTGAATAATCACGTAAGTCTGCAGCAAAACCCAATTGCTCGTTAGCCTCTACGGTATCAGCGCCAGCATCTTGCAAACTGTAAGCACGAATTTTATTCAGCAAACCAATCCCACGACCTTCTTGACGTAAATACAATAAAACGCCACGGCCTTCAGTCGCAATAGCACGTAATGCAGCTTCAAGTTGCGCGCCACAATCACAGCGCAAACTGAATAAAGCATCACCGGTTAAGCACTCTGAATGCAGACGACCGAGCACAGGCTCGCCATCAGCAATATCCCCTAGGGTTAGGGCGACATGCTCTTTACCTGTCTCCTCATCGAGGAAACCATGCATCGTAAATTCAGCAAACGGGGTTGGTAATTTTGAGGCAGCGATAAAGACGACAGACACCTGAACAACTCCTAGGCTTTTATTAGTGACACATTATAACGCTTCACCTGTGACACGAACAGGCAAACCGTGTTTATGTTTGTGACTGCTCAGGCATAACCTCACTCAAATAGAGCATCCAGCGCTTCTTCAAGACGTGTCACCGCAATCACTTGCAAGCCAGGCAGTGTTTCACGCGGGGCATTCGCCTTAGGAACAATGGCACGCTTAAAACCATGCTTAGCTGCTTCTTTTAAGCGCTCTTGACCGCTGGGCACAGGACGAATTTCTCCGGATAAACCAATTTCTCCAAAGACTAATAAGCCATGCTCCAAGGGTCGATTACGTAAACTGGAAATAATGGCTGCCATCAAAGCTAAATCTGAAGCCGTTTCCAATACTTTAACTCCGCCCACAACGTTCAGAAAAACGTCTTGGTCATGGGTTGGAATACCGCCATGACGATGCAAGACAGCCAACAACATCGCTAAACGGTTTTGATCCAGCCCTACGGTCACGCGTCGTGGATTACCTAGGTGACTGGTATCCACCAAGGCTTGCACTTCAATCAGCATGGGGCGCGAGCCTTCCCAGGTTGCCATCACCACACTGCCCGATACGGCTTCTTGAGCACGATTGAGAAAGATCGCCGATGGATTGGAGACTTCTTTAAGGCCACGATCGGTCATACCAAACACGCCCAATTCATTCACCGCACCAAAACGGTTTTTCACCGCGCGCAGCATCCGTAAGCGACCATCCGACTCGCCTTCAAAATACAATACAGTATCCACCATATGCTCAAGGACACGCGGCCCTGCGAGTGAGCCTTCTTTAGTGACATGACCCACCAAGAAAATCGCGGTGCCACTTTGTTTGGCATAACGCACCAATAAAGCCGCACTTTCGCGCACTTGCGATACACCACCTGGAGCAGACTGTATTTGCTCAGTAAAAATAGTTTGAATCGAGTCAATCACCATCACCTTAGGCTTGTCGCGTCGGGCTACGGTTAAAATAGTCTCGATACAGGTCTCGGTCATCACTTTAAGCTTGTCTTGTGGCAAATCTAAACGACGCGCACGCATGGCAACTTGCTGCTGGGACTCTTCACCGGTGACATATAAAGCTGGAATCGTCTTCGCCATATTGCACATGGTTTGCAAAAGAATCGTCGACTTACCAATCCCCGGATCACCTCCGAGTAACACCACAGAACCATCAACTAACCCACCGCCCAACACCCGATCCAGCTCACTGGATTGAGTAGAAAAACGCGGAGCTTCTTCAATACTGACCTCAGCCAAGGTCTTGAGCTGCGTTTGATCACCGGCCCAACCGGCACGACCACTCTTTTGCGTTGTGCCTGCTTCAATCATAGTCTCCATCAGCGTATTCCAAACGCCACACTCACCACACTGCCCAGCCCACTTCGGAAATGTAGCACCACACTCCGTACAGCCGTACATCCGCTTAGCCTTAGCCATACCACACTCCCCTGTTGACGATGCCAGCTCTAATCAAACAACCGCTAACAACACTAAATACACTGGTACTATATACAGCTAAAAAATCAAATCAACAAACCACTTGCACCGAACAATAATGATAAGTATTCTCATCTGGCGATTTAATCAACCCGAAGAGGATCACACTATGACTTACTTTATAGATGCTTGGCTCGACCGCCCACAACCTTACCTACGCATTATTAACCGTTTAACCGGCAATATTTGCGTACAAGTCGAAGGCAAAGAATTGGAAGAATTGCGCGAACAAGGCGCGCTAGATATACATGATTTAAACAGCCCAGAACCTTGGAAAATCAAAGAACATGTACGCCAGCTGTTTTTAATGTGCCACGCCCAAGCAACACGCTCAGGCATAGCAGCCACTGCAAGCAGTTAGCTTACAATTTCAAGCAACTCAACATCAAACACTAGCGTGCTGTGTGCAGGGATAGTACCCACCGCTTGACCGGCATAGGCCAACTCACTTGGAACATATAAACGCCACTTGCTACCACAATTCATTAACTGCAGTGCTTCAGTCCAGCCCGCAATCACACCCGATACTGGGAACTCTGCTGGCTCACCACGATCGTAAGAGCTATCGAATACTGAACCATCAATTAAAGTACCGTGGTAGTGAGTACGCACAGTGCTATCACGTGTTGGCTGAGCGCCTTCACCGCTAGTGATCACTTCATACTGCAGGCCTGACTCTAAAGTGGTCACGCCGTCTTTTTTAGCATTGGCTTTTAAGAACTCAATACCTTCAGACGCTGCAGCTTGTGCTTTAACTTCAGCTTCAGCTTCCATACGCTCACGGATCACTGTAAAGCTGGCATTCAGGTCTTCACCTGAAACAGCACTGTCTTCACCTGCAAACGCAGCACTCAGACCAGCAGTAACAGCTTCAATGCTGATACCTGGTGGTGGGTTTTGACGCAGTTGATCACCCATTTGACGACCAATACCATAACTTACACGAGCTTCATCAGTGCTCAGATCTAAAACAGACATGCATGCCTCCATTGGCAAATAAAAAAACCGCACAACACGGTAGAATGAGAGTCAATATCAGTGCAGTATCCTAACAGAGCCGCTGCCAAAACCCGAACAAAAAACCATGTCTGCTACTCATTTTTGGAGAGTTTAATGATGATTCGTTACTTGCTCTTGCTCAGTTTCTTCACTTTAGGTGCTTGCCAGACCAACAGCCTTGTTGAATTGGACTATCAGCCTGAGCACAATTATCAAACAGCACACAGCTGGCAATGGGCTGAACCCGCCGTCAAATTTGTGCCCGATACCGATGAAAATAAAAGTGATCTGGATGCCGCACGCCTACGTCAAGCAGTCACTTGGCAATTACTACAACAAGGCATAAATCAAAACGACACTGCGTCCATACAGGTGCGTGCTTGGCTGATTCGCGAAAGCCAGCAACAACGCACTGATATCAATGAAAGCCATTACTGGGGCCCTATGTGGGGACCCAACATACGCACCGAGTCGTATGAAATAACCCAGCACATCCAAAAACTACAAATTGATATTTTAGATAGCAGCAGCCAGAAACTGATCTGGCGCGGCAGTGACAGCTGGATTCTGCCACAACAACGTATTAGCCCTGAAGCTCGCGAAGCTAAACTACGCCAGCAAGTACAGAATATTTTGCAGTATTTTCCACCTCTCTAGGCACTGCACTTGCCAGTAAAGCGGCATAAACACCCTATTTTGTGGCAAGATAGCTCTCTAACTCTGTGCTCTAAGGTTACCTATGTCGCCACAATTTTATTGGTTACTGCTTGCTATGGCACTTATCTCTGGCGCGTTAATGCCATTACAAGCTGGCATCAATGGCCTGCTCGCTAAAGAAGTGTCTAGCGCATTAAACGCTGCGACCATCTCATTTATAGTTGGTGCCTTGGCTTTATTGGTACTGGCTTTAATACAACGCGAAAGCGTCAGCTTTGAAACTTTAAAAGGTTTGCAATGGTGGCACTGGGCGGGAGGTTTATTGGGAGCCTTCTTTGTATTCACCGCCGCCTTTGTTGCGCCGCGCATCGGTGCACTATTGTTTATGGCGCTGGTGCTGCTCGGCCAACTCAGCAGCGCTGTATTTCTCGACCATCAAGGCTGGGTCGGCTATAAAGAAATCCCCATCAATCTAGGTAAAGTTGCTGGCCTGATGCTCATCCTCGGCGGTGTTTGGATGATTCGCCGCAGCTAAACCAGCCTACCTAGGCATGACCAGCATGTGATCCCATACAAAAACCATTCTAAGCATAGCCAGTGCATATAAAAACGCCAACCACAGCTATCAGCTTAGGTTGGCGTAATCAGTCCAGCAAAGCGCTCTATTAATCAGTCATCATCAAACTGATAGCTGCCCGGCGCTAAATTATCAAAGCGGGTGAACTTACCTTGGAACGCCAGACGCACAGTACCAATCGGACCGTTACGCTGTTTACCAATAATTACTTCAGCCACGCCTTTGTACTCCGTTTCTGGATGATAGACCTCATCACGGTAGACAAACATAATCACGTCGGCATCTTGCTCAATAGCTCCTGACTCGCGTAAGTCAGAGTTAATCGGGCGTTTATTGGGACGTTGCTCCAGCGAGCGGTTCAGCTGTGATAGCGCAACCACTGGGCAGTTAAATTCTTTGGCCAGGGCTTTCAATGAGCGCGAAATCTCAGAAATCTCGTTGGTGCGGTTATCACTACCACTACCGCCAAGCTGCATCAATTGCAGGTAGTCGACCATAATTAAGCCGATCTCTCCGTGCTCACGAGCTAATCTGCGGGTACGCGCACGCATATCTGAAGGGCTGATACCGGCGGAGTCATCAATAAAGAGCTTACGCTCTTGCAGCAAGTTGACTGCCGAGGTTAAGCGTGGCCAGTCATCTTCATCCAGACGACCAGAACGTACTTTAGTTTGGTCAATTCGACCTAAAGAAGACAGCATCCGCATCACCAAGGATTCGGCAGGCATCTCTAAAGAAAAGACTAAAATTGATTTTTCAGAACGCATCAAGGCGTTCTCTACCAAGTTCATCGCAAAGGTGGTTTTACCCATGGAGGGACGACCGGCAACAATAATTAAATCCGCCGGCTGCAAACCACTGGTTTTTTCATCTAAATCAGTAAAACCTGTGGAAATACCGGTAATGGCTTCATCACTGTTAAATAATGTATCAATGGTATTGATGACATTGGTCAGCAAGTCATTCAGGCCAACGGGACCACCAGTTTTTGGACGCGCTTCAGCAATTTCAAAAATCTTGCGCTCCGCTTCGTCAAGAATCTCGCTGCCGGTTTTACCTTGCGGCGCATAAGCGCTATCGGCAATATCATTACTGATACTGATCAGCTGACGTAACGTGGCACGCTCACGAATAATCTGGGCGTAGGCTTTAATATTAGCCACAGAAGGGGTGTTTTTTGCCAGCTCACCTAAGTACGCCAAACCACCACTCTGACTCAGCTGCCCTTCTTGATCGAGCTGCTCAGATAAGGTCACCACATCAAAAGGTTCGTTACGCTCGGCTAAACGAGCAATAGCGCGGAAAATCAAACGGTGATCGGGTCGATAGAAATCGCCATCTGATACTTGGTCAAGCACGCGCTCCCAAGCCCCATTATCTAGCATTAAGCCGCCCAGCACGGATTGCTCCGCTTCAACTGAATGCGGCGGCATTTTCAGGGCTGCAGTCTGTAAATCATACTGTTGGGGGACGTCTAACTCGCTCATGCTTTACACCATGTGTTGCTAAGGCTGAATATTAATAAGGCTATTAAACAACAAAAGGCACGCATCTATACAGATAACGTGCCTTTTGTACCATCAGTTAACCTAAGTCAACCGATAGGGCTATTAGCCTGCAACTACAATCAATTTGACTGTAGCTTCAACGTCAGTGTGCAAATGCACAGTAACGTCGTATTCGCCAGTTTGGCGAATAGTGCCGTACGGCAAGCGTACTTCACTACGATTCACTTCAACACCTGAAGCAGTCAAAGCGTCAGCAATATCGTGTGTACCGATAGAACCGAACAATTTGCCTTCTTCGCCTGTGTTAGCAGTGATAGTCACTTCTAACTCAGACAGCTGAGCACCGCGTGCTTCTGCTTCTGCACGCTTCTCGGCAGCTGCTTTTTCAAGCTCTGCACGACGCGCTTCAAAAGTTGCGATGTTAGCTGCAGTTGCAGCTGTTGCTTTACCTTGCACTAGTAAGTAGTTGCGACCGTAACCGGCTTTAACATTTACTTTGTCGCCCAGGTCGCCCAGGTTTGCGACTTTCTCTAGCAGGATGACTTCCATTTGAGTCTCACCTCTTGAATTTCAACGTTCACCGTTCGCAGCATCGGAATCATTATTTTGAGACCGTAAACCACGAAAATCAAAAACACTATCAATAATAGCCATAACCACTAAAAATGGATAAATCAGCTGCATAAACAGTACGAAGCCGACATACATACCAATCAACCAAAAACCACCAACGCGGTATTTAGCGACTAAGCCATGCATCACAGCTAAGCCTGTAAACAACAACGGCACACTGCACAATGGCGTTAACACAGCAGCTTGTATCCCGAGACTTGGCGCAAACAACATGCCAAATACTAGGGGGAACGCGATCACCGCAGGTAGACGCAAACGTTGAAACTCGATTGCAAACCCGCCTGGGTTATATAAAGCTGCTTGCCAATAGCGTGCAATAATCACACTCAGTATACTTAATACTTGCAACACTGCTGCCATCAAGCCGGTTAATACCGGGACAATCAAGCTGTGTAATTGCAACTGCTGTTCAATAGACAACTGTTCGTATAGTTCTGGGAGCATTTTTGGCATCAGCGCATTCAGCTCCGCTGCCAATTCACTTAAGGGCTGGGCAAATGCAACACCCAACACTCCAGCACAAAGCACACCAATCAAAACACTTGCAAGCAAGGTTTTTAACCAAGACGCTGTCGATCGCAAAGTATATGCCAGTATTGACGCACCCAGCAGCCCTAACAGGGGTCGTGGTTCATCAAAGTAGGCCCATACCAAAGCGGGTAACAATGCCCAAACGATTACACCAAGTGCATCCGCTAGGCCACGCCTTAATAACACTAAACTTACAGCAGCAGCGCTAAGCCAAAACATCATAGGCAAAGCGGATGCTAAAGCCACCACAGAGATGGCTTGCATACGCCCACGCATAATATATTCAGCGAGTCTACGCATGCATTAACCTATCCATTTATACGGTACAGCCAAAAATTAATTGGTGTGACTGTCGGTGTATGGCAGCAGAGCTAAAAAGCGTGCGCGTTTGATTGCAGTTGACAATTGGCGCTGATATCTAGCTTTAGTGCCAGTAATACGGCTTGGTACAATCTTGCCAGTTTCTGATACATAAGCTTTCAATGTATTTAAATCTTTGTAATCGATTTCTTTTACATCTTCAGCTGTAAAACGGCAAAATTTACGACGGCGGAAAAAACGTGCCATGACAGTGGCTCCTCAATTAGCTCTAGGATTACTCATCAACTTCGCTGTTACTGTCGTCATCACCATCTTCTTCGGTGTTTTCAGCAGTTTCAGGACGTTCACGACGCTCACGACGCTCAGTACGGTTCTCTTCAGCCTTCAACATCTCAGACTGTTCAGTAACCGCTTCTTCACGACGAATGATCAAGTTACGCAATACAGCATCGTTGTAGCGGAAACTGTCTTCCAGTTCTGCTAAAGCTTTGCTGCTGCACTCAACGTTGAGCAAGATGTAGTGAGCTTTATGGATGTCGTTGATAGCATAAGCTAATTGGCGACGACCCCAGTCTTCTTGACGATGTACTTGACCGCCATCTTCTTCGATCAGTTTGGTATAACGCTCAACCATACCGCCGACTTGTTCGCTTTGATCCGGGTGGACCAAGAACACTATTTCGTAATGACGCATAGATGCTCCTTACGGGTTGTAGCCTGCCGCACCATGCGGTCAGACAAGGAGTTGATAGAATTTGCATAACAACCACATGGGTGGTATGCGCAATGCAAGGGGCGTATTCTAAAGAAGCACGCCTTGCTAAGCAAGGTTAGTCTGACAAAAGGTCAGATTAACCTAAAAATCCTGCTTATTTAGCGATGGCACGCTGGCGTTGCGCTTCAAACAAGCACACACCGGTTGCCACAGAAACGTTAAGACTGCTGACACTGCCTTGCATTGGCAAGTGCACAAGATAGTCGCAATGTTCACGTGTCAGACGGCGCATACCCGTTCCTTCCGCACCCATCACCACGATCAGTGGACCGGTCATATCTTGCTGATAAAGGGTTTGCTTGGCATCACCAGCGGTACCCACAATCCATAAACCCTTTTGCTGCAACTTAGCTAGCGCACGCGCCAAGTTAGTCACCGCAACCAAAGGTACAACTTCAGCTGCACCACAAGCCACTTTACGCACGGTAGAGTTGAGGGTGGCTGACTTATCCTTAGGGATAATCACCGCATGCACACCTGCCGCATCGGCAGTACGCAAGACAGCACCGAGGTTATGCGGATCAGTCACGCCATCGAGCACCAACAGCAAAGGCGGTACTTCAAGGCGATCGAGCAACTCATCGAGCATTTGCTCGCCCCAGATTTGACTCGGGCTGACTTTTGCTAAAACGCCTTGGTGTACACCGTTCACCTGCTCATCCATTTCCTTGCGAGTAATGGTGTTGCTTTGCACACGCGCTTCATCAGCCAACTGACGTAAAACCTGGATACGCGGATCATCACTGCGGCCATCGGCTAAAATCAACTGTTTAACGCGCTTTGGATGATGACGCAGCAAGGCTTCAACCGCATGGACACCGTAGACGTTTTCTAAATCATTCATAATGCCCTGCCTTAGTCGACTTACTCACCACTTTACGCTTACTGCTCTTAGCTTTAGGCTTGGCTTTAGCGCTAGAGCTTGTATCTGCGGTTTTAGAACCTTTCTTCGGCGCTGCAGATTTTTTACCAGCAGCCGATTTACTTTTACTGGGTGCAGACACAGGACGCTTATCGGTATTAGCACCGGCTTGACTCATTTCAAAGTCAATTTTGCGTTCATCCAAATCAACTCGCGCCACAATCACTTCAACGCTATCGCCTAGACGGAAACTGCGTCCACTGCGCTCACCACTTAAGCGGTGGTGCAAAGCATCAAAGTGGTAGTAGTCACCCGGCAAGGCAGTGACGTGCACTAAGCCTTCAACGTAAATATCGGTCAATTCAACAAAGATACCGAAACCCGTTACCGAGGTAATCACACCTTCAAAGGTGTCACCCACACGGTCGAGCATAAATTCGCATTTAAGCCAGGTGACTACATCACGCGTAGCTTCATCAGCGCGGCGCTCAGTCAAAGACACCTCAACACCAATTTCTTCTAAACGAGGCATTTCATAAGGGTAGATTTGCGCTTTCGGCAAACTACGTGCGCCCACACGCTGCACATGCTCAGTTTTCTGGCGTGAACGCACGATATGGCGTACAGCACGGTGATTGAGTAAATCAGCATAACGACGAATCGGTGAAGTAAAGTGCGTATACGCCTCATAGTTCAGACCAAAGTGACCGTTATTTTCAGGGCTGTAGACCGCTTGACTTAACGAGCGCAGCATCACTGTTTGGATCAATTGGAAATCTGCACGCTCGCGTACCGTTTCTAACAATGCCAAATAGTCTTTGGGCGTTGGGTCACCTTTACCGCGGTTTAGGGTTAAGCCTAACTCGGTTAAGAAACCACGCACTTTCTCAAGTTTTTCTGCTGGTGGACCATCATGCACACGGTATAAACCGGGCAACTCATGATCAGCTAAGAAACTGGCCATAGCGACGTTGGCACACAGCATACATTCTTCAATCAACTTGTGCGCATCGTTACGCTCAGTGGGCAGAATCTCAGCAATTTTACGGTCCTCACCAAACACGATATGAGTTTCGCGAGTTTCAAAATCAATTGCACCGCGTACGTGACGCTGTTTCTGTAATGCTTTGTAGACTGCGTAAAGATCTTTGACATGCGGCGCAACGGCTGCATATTCAGTTAACAGCTGCTTACCTTCCGCACTACGTGGACGTTCCAGCATGGCACTAACGGTGTCATAAGTTAAACGCGCATGTGATTGAATCACTGCCTCGTAGAACTGATAGCCAATCATTTTACCGGTATGCGATAACGCCACCTCACAGACCATCGCTAAACGATCAACATGCGGATTGAGTGAGCACAAGCCGTTGGATAACTCCTCAGGCAGCATCGGAATCACACGCTCAGGGAAGTACACCGAGTTACCGCGCAACATCGCTTCAGTATCCAGTGCAGAATCCACTTTCACATAATGCGATACGTCAGCAATAGCGACATATAAACGCCAGCCACCTGAAACTAAATCACCACCTGTACGAGGTTCGCAATAGACCGCGTCATCAAAGTCGCGGGCATCGGCACCATCAATGGTAACAAAGGGTAAATGACGTAAATCTACACGGCGCTCTTTGTCTTTCTCTTCAACTTCAACCTTAAAGCGCTTAGCTTCCTTAATCACAGCATCCGGCCAGACATGTGGAATATCGTAGTTGCGCAAGGCAACCTCAATCTCCATACCGGGTGCCATATATTCGCCGAGCACTTCAATGATATTGCCCTGTGCCTGAAAACGCTGCGTCGGCCAGTGGGTAATCGCCACTTCAACCAACTGGCCAATCTGTGCACCATTGGCGCGACCAGGACTGACTAAAACTTCTTGCTGCATTTTCTTATTGTCAGGCAGAACAAAGCCAATACCATTTTCTTCGTTGTAGCGGCCTACAATGGATTCATGCGCACGCTCAGCCACTTCAGCAATTGAGCCTTCACGACGGCCACGCTTATCAAAGCCCACTACACGAGCTAAAACACGGTCGCCATCAAAGACTAAACGCATCTGTGTGGGGCTTAAAAATAAATCATCGCCACCATCATCAGGAATTAAGAAACCAAAGCCGTCACGGTGACCACTGACGCGGCCTACGACAAGATCCAGCTTATCAACGGGGGCATAAGCACCGCGTCGGGTATAGACCACTTGCGCATCACGCTCCATCGCACGTAAGCGGCGACGCAATGCTTCAAGATCTTCTTCTGACGTTAAACCAAATTCTGCAGCTAACTGCTCACGTGCTGCTGGAGCACCACGCTCGGCCAAGTGATGCAAAATAAGCTCGCGGCTAGGAATGGGGTTATCGTACTTCTCCGCTTCACGTGCGGCCTCTGGGTCGAGGGATTGCCAATCGGCTGTCAAATTAAATTCACCTTACTTTTAAAAATAGATGGTGACGTGAATATTTGTTCGCATCACCGTACTGCGTGCCTAATTTAACAGATTTTTTAGCACACGGGGGTTTACAAGATCTTTTTTCGGTCGTATAGTTCGCGACCACAACGTTATGTAATGCACGTTGTACCATGGAAGCAACACAGATGTATTGTTTTCAATGCCCAGGTGGTGGAATTGGTAGACACGCTAGCTTCAGGTGCTAGTGGCCTTACGGCCGTGGAAGTTCGAGTCTTCTTCTGGGCACCAATTAAATAACAGCACATGATCATTTATGTGCTGACTTAAAAAACCCGCTTAATGCGGGTTTTTTAATGTCTCATCACTTTTAAAAAACTAAAATCAACCAGCTAAAACTCCGCGCACAACCAATTGCGCGACAATAAATGCGGCACATATTAATGCCGCCAACCACAATGACACAGCCGCTTGATGCCAACCACCGCGCTTTGATTCAAGCTTGTTGAGAAACACTACAAAACTGATAACAAACAAGACCGGGGTGTACGGCATAATAAATGGCAGAATGTCCGGATTAACGATGCGCGCAACAGTGCTCGGCACAGAGGCCATGGCAAATACAACACCAGAAATCCCCCCAACCTGTAGCATGGTAATAAAAGGCCGAGCAATGCGTGCATCTTGCTTATTTGCACTTCGATTTAATAACAAACCACCTACGACTACCAGATAAACAAGCGCCGCCGCAGCCAAAAGCAATGATCCCGCAGAAATGGTTAACATGTGCATCCTTTAATAAATAATAGATTATCACTCATGATCTGAAGTAGACCACACAACTGCTTCTTAGCGCACCTATAGCGCGCCAATCACGCTGCACCACAGTATAACGGGCGCATTCAGCAAACGCAGTCACTCTTAACGTATTTAGTCGACGCAAACAGCCTTAACTGAGCGCCTGATAATATAATTATTTTCAGGCATAAAAAAAGCCGCACAAAGGCGGCTTCTTTCAACACAGTAAAATTACAACTTACTCTGCTTTTTCTGCAAGCTCTGCTTTGGCTGCAGCAACGTCTTTAATAGACAGCTTGATGCGACCACGGTTATCAACGTCCAGTACCAGCACGTCAACCATCTCGCCTTCAGTCAGAATGTCAGTGACTTTCTCAACGCGAGCATCGCTCAACATTGAAATGTGCACCAAACCATCTTTACCTGGCAGGATGTTTACAAAGGCACCGAAGTCGACAATACGCTCAACTTTACCGTTGTAGATTTTGCCGATTTCAGCTTCAGCAGTGATGCTCAGTACGCGCTCGCGTGCTGCTTCTGCTGCTTCTTTGGTTGAACCAAAGATTTTGATGGAACCATCATCTTCGATATCAATCGATGCTTCAGTTTCTTCACAGATCGCGCGGATGGTTGCACCACCTTTACCAATCACGTCACGGATCTTGTCTGAATCAATTTTCATTGCAATCATAGTCGGCGCATTGGCTGACAACTCAGTGCGTGAAGTGGCAATCACTTGATTCATTTGCTCAAGAATAGTCATACGTGCAGCAAAGGCTTGAGTCAGCGCCTGCTCCATGATTTCTTCTGTTACGCCTTCGATTTTAATGTCCATTTGCAGTGCAGTCACGCCATTGGCAGTACCTGCTACTTTAAAGTCCATGTCACCGAGGTGGTCTTCATCACCCAAGATATCGGTTAGAACGGCAAACTTATCGCCTTCCTTAACCATACCCATCGCGATACCAGCAACCGGTGCTTTCATCGGTACGCCAGCGTCCATCAGTGCTAAAGAAGCACCACAGACAGAAGCCATTGAGCTTGAACCGTTCGATTCAGTGATCTCAGATACAACACGGATGGTGTATGGGAAATCATCAGCATTGGGCAACATTGCAGCAATACTGCGACGCGCTAAACGACCGTGACCGATTTCACGACGACCGGTTGCACCCATGCGACCGCACTCACCTACCGAATAAGGAGGGAAGTTGTAGTGCAGCATAAATGGATCGCGTTTTTCGCCTTCAAGGGTATCCAAGAACTGTGCATCACGCGCAGTACCTAGAGTTGCAACCACTAAAGCCTGAGTTTCACCACGGGTGAACAACGCAGAACCGTGAGTTTTGTCTAATACGCCCACTTCGATTGCCAAAGGACGCACTGTGCTGGTATCGCGACCATCAATACGTGGCTTACCGTTCACGATATTCTCACGTACGGTGCGGTATTCGATTTCGCCAAATGCATCTTTCACTTCAGCAGCTGTTGGGCCTTGGCCTTCTTCTTCGCTGACTAGCGCAGCAATCGCTTGCTCACGGATCGCACCTAGGCTCGCATAACGGTCTTGCTTAACGATGATGGTGTAAGCATCTGAAATCGCCGCACCAAACTGGTTACGCACAGCAGCTAACAACTCTGTGTTTTCTGCTTTTGGCTGCCAATCCCAACGTGGCTTGCCTGCTTCTGCAGCCAGCTCATTGATCGCTTGGATGACAACTTGGAATTCTTCGTGGGCAAATAATACTGCGCCCAACATTTGGTCTTCGCTCAGCTCTTGTGCTTCTGACTCAACCATCAAGACGGCGTCTTTAGTACCGGCAACCACCATGTCGAGGCAAGAGGCTTCTTGCTGCTCATAGGTTGGGTTGATCAGGTAGCCCGTTTCAGGGTGGTAGCCCACACGCGCACAACCGATTGGGCCGTTGAATGGAATACCTGAGATAGCTAATGCCGCTGAGGTACCAATCATCGCTGCCATATCTGGGTCAGTTTTCTTGCTGGTTGAAACAACGGTACAAATCACTTGTACTTCGTTGCTGAAACCATTGGGAAATAACGGACGGATCGGACGGTCGATCAGACGTGAAGTGAGAGTTTCTTTCTCAGATGGACGTGCTTCACGCTTGAAGAAACCACCAGGGATTTTACCTGCAGCATAGGTTTTTTCTTGGTAATGCACAGATAATGGGAAAAAGTCTTTGCTTGGATCAGCTTTTTTTGCGCCAACCACTGTACATAGCACAGTCACATCGTTGTTAACGCTAACTAATACAGCGCCGCATGCTTGACGAGCAACACGACCTGTTTCTAAAGTAATGGTGGACTCACCAAATTGAAACGTTTTAATGACCGGATTCACGGTATCTTCCTTCTCTAATGTGACCTTGGGGAAACTAGCAAGAGTGCGGGTATCGTCCCACTATGCTCCTGAAAAGCGAAAAGCTGGAGGTCCAAAGCACCTGCATAAATAAATTTACACATAGCACCCCAGACGCCCAGCTTCACGTTGCAGCTTACGTCTTAACGACGTAGACCCAGACGACCAATCAAAGTCGCGTAACGGCCAAGATCTTTACCTTTGAGGTAATCAAGCAACTTACGACGCTGGTTAACCATACGGATTAAACCGCGACGTGAGTGGTGATCTTTAACGTTGGCTTTAAAGTGACCTTGCAATTTGTTGATGTTAAAGGTCAAAAGTGCAACCTGCACTTCTGGAGAACCTGTATCACCTTCAGCTTGTTTGTAGTCATTGATAATCTGGATTTTGTCGTCATTGCTAAGTGCCATGTTGGGCTCCTTATGTGAACAGGCCGGGATAATCCCGTGCAAAAAAAGAGGTATGACCGTGCCTGCCAACAGCCAACCTTAATATTTCCCAGTGACTTTTTCAGCGCACTAGGAAAAACAAACTCATTGTGACCGAATTAGGCGCTTGGGCGCAACCATTCCGTCATCATCTATTTCACCCACGCCGATAAATTCATCATTGTGGTTGTACACTCGCACCATTCCTTCGAGTGGCGCTTTCTGCGCGCGCACCGGTTGGCCATTGAGCCAGAAGAAACTACTGTGTTCTGTTAACTCCACAATCGGCCAATGCAGCAAGCCGCTGTCCATCGCAATCATATAAGCATCTAGCGCTTCAGCACCGCCCTCTTCATGCACACGCTCAAGCTCTTCAAGGGTGACCGCATGAGTTAAATCAAAGGGGCCCGCTTCTGTGCGGCGTAATTGCGCCACATGCGCACCACAACCTAAAGCAGCACCAATGTCTTCAACTAAACTACGAATATAGGTGCCTTTAGTACAGGCCACGACAATACGCGCTTGATCACCATCGATCGATAACAGTTCAAGCTTATTGATGGTCACTGTGCGCGCAGGACGATCAACTGTAATACCCGCACGTGCTAACTTATACAGCGGCTGGCCATCTTTTTTAAGTGCTGAAAACATCGGAGGCACTTGCTCAATCACACCACGAAACTGCGGTAGCACCGCTTCAATATCGGCAGCAGTGACATTGACTGGCTTGGTCTCCAGTACTTCACCTTCAGCATCAGCCGTATTAGTGGTGACGCCAAGTTGCATGGTGGCTTCATAAACTTTATCAGCATCAAGCAAATAGCGCGAAAACTTGGTCGCCTCACCAAAGCACAAGGGCAAAACGCCCGTGGCTAACGGATCAAGACTGCCGGTATGCCCGCCTTTATCTGAGTTCAGCAACCAACGTACTTTCTGCAAAGCACCGTTAGAACTAAAGCCATAGGGTTTATCAAAGATAATAATACCGCTGACACTGCGACGCTTACGTTTAACCTGCTGTACCACGTTTTACTCTCCGTCTGGCTCAGTATTACGCTGGTCTTCAGACACAGCTTGCTCAATCAGTGCTGATAACATCGCACCGCGAGTAATACTCTGATCATAATGGAAGTGTAATGAGGGTACGCTGCGCAGCTTCATGGCTTTACCCAATAGCATGCGTAAGTAACCGGCAGTATCTTTAAGCACATCAAGGTTTTCTTTAATGACTTCAGGTGAATTTTCACCCATTACAGTAACGAATACCTTGGCATGACTAATATCGCGACTGACATCAACACCAGTAATGGTGATAAAGCCCAGACGCGGATCTCTAACTTCTTGCGGGATCAAAGTCGCCAGCTCACGCTGAATCTGATCACCAATACGTTGGGTGCGGCTGTATTGTTTCGCCATTGTTTTCACCTTGTGCTGCGTTACAGCAGCTTTATTCTCATCTATATAAGCAGCAAACGGCAAGCCCAATAAGCTGGAGTTACCCCCCCAACCTATTGCACTTGCCGTTGCCTATACGACTATGAATTACAGTGTACGTGCGACCTGAACCTTCTCGAATACTTCGATCTTGTCACCAGGTTTAACGTCATTGTAGCTCTTCACACCGATACCACATTCCATACCGGAGCGAACTTCACTCACGTCATCTTTAAAGCGGCGTAATGATTCTAGCTCACCTTCAAAGATTACCACGTCATCACGCAGTACACGGATTGGACGGTTACGATGCACCGTACCTTCGATAACCATACAGCCAGCAATTGCACCAAGCTTCGGCGAACGGAAGACTTCACGTACTTCAGCGGTACCGAGGATATTCTCACGAACATCACTGCCCAGCAGACCTGAAAGCGCTTTCTTAACGTCTTCGATAATATCGTAGATGATGTTGTAGTAGCGCATATCGAGGCTTTCTTGCTCAACAATTTTACGCGCACCCGCATCAGCACGCACGTTGAAACCAAAGATTACCGCGTTGGATGCTAGGGCTAAGTTTGCATCACTTTCGTTAATACCACCTACACCGCCAGCCACGACGCATACTTCAACTTCATCATTACCTAATTCAGACAATGAACCACGTAACGCTTCAAGCGTACCGCGCACATCTGCTTTGATAACGATATTGAGTACTTTCTTCTCTTCCTGACCCATATTCTCGAAGATATTCTCGAGTTTACCGGCATGTGCACGCGCTAATTTAACTTCGCGGAACTTACCTTGGCGGAATAGAGCAACTTCGCGAGCTTTACGCTCATCGATGACTACAGTAACTTCATCACCGGCTTCTGGTGTGCCATCAAGACCTAAGATCTCAACAGGGATTGATGGACCGGCTTCTTTAATCGCCTTACCATTTTCATCCATCATGGCGCGCACGCGGCCAAAGTTAACACCGACTAAAACCATATCGCCTTGGCGTAAAGTACCGTTTTGTACTAACACAGAAGCAACTGGACCACGGCCTTTATCAAGACGTGACTCAATCACTACACCACGACCTGAGGCCGACGGTGTTGCGTTCAGTTCAAGCACTTCAGCTTGCAATAAAACAGCTTCCAGTAAGGTATCAATACCTGTACCGACTTTCGCAGACACGTGGACAAACTGCGTATCACCGCCCCACTCTTCTGGAATCACGTCATACGCTGCTAGATCATTTTTAATGCGATCTGTATCAGCGTCCGGCTTATCAATTTTGTTCACTGCAATAATCAAAGGCACGCCAGCTGCTTTAGCATGCTGAATACCTTCAATGGTTTGCGGCATCACGCCATCATCAGCTGCTACCACTAGAATCACGATATCCGTTGCCTTGGCACCACGAGCACGCATTGCGGTAAACGCGGCGTGCCCCGGAGTATCAAGGAAAGTGATCATGCCACCTTCGGTTTTAACGTGATAAGCACCAATGTGCTGAGTAATACCACCCGCTTCACCGGTTGCAACTTTAGCGCGACGGATATAGTCAAGCAGCGAAGTCTTACCATGGTCAACGTGACCCATAACGGTCACAACTGGCGCACGGTGGAATTCTTCACCATCAAACTTAAGTGATTCAGCAAATTGCTCTTCGAGCACATTATCGCTGACACGGCTGACACGGTGACCTAAATCTTCAGCAATCAATACTGCTGTATCTTGGTCGAGTACTTGGTTGATGGTGACCGGTGAGCCAAGTTTAAACATATACTTGACAACTTCGCCGCCTTTAACCGACATCTGCGCTGCTAACTCAGCAACAGTGATGGTTTCACCCACCTGTACATCACGTATCACAGGACCTGCAGGGCTACTAAAGCCATGCTGATTCGAGCGTTTTTTACCCTTGCCACGATTACGACCACCACGACGAGCTTGGTCATCTTCAGAACGACCCGACTTGCCTTTAGCGGCTGGACGCGGCGCTGCTTTACGCTCGCGACGATCATCTTCATCAGCACGCTTAGCAGGACGACGTGCGTCATCTGCCTTCTTACGGTCTGGTGCAGGTGTCACTGCATCAACCACAGGCAAAGTGATATCAATCGGCGCTGCAGGTGCTACCGTTGCTGCAATCACAGCAGACTCAGGTGCACGTTTTTCAACAACAGCATCTGCTTTTGGCTTTGACTTTGGTTTTGCTGCAGGCGCAGGTGCTGGCTGAGATTTTTCTTGCTCAGCTTGTTTGGCTTTTTTCTCTGCTTGCAGTTTAGCTAGATCCTGTTGCTTTTCAGCTTCGATTTCTTCTGCGCTGCGCTTTACAAAGGTTTTCTTTTTACGCACTTCAACACTGATAGTTTTACTACCTGGAGCGCGTAAAGTTGATGTTGTTTTACGCTGTAAGGTGATTTTCTTAGAGCCTTCAGCTTTAGGGCTGCTGCCTTTTTCTAAGAATGTCAAAAGCGTTTGTTTTTCTGTTTCACTGACTTTTTGGTCAGCACTAGTATGTGCTAAACCTGCTTCGTGCATCTGCTGCAGTAGACTTTCTACTGGCGTTTTCACTACTTTAGCCAGTTCTTTCACAGTGACTTGTGTCATGAACTTCTCTCCTCAAGCCGCAATGTGCTTATTCAAACCAGTGGGCGCGGGCGGCCATGATCAGCTTGCCGGCACGATCTTCATTCATGCCGTCGATTTCGAGCAAATCATCAATCGACTGCTCTGCTAGGTCTTCGCGGTTTAGTACTCCGCGTACTGCCAGCTCCACAGCCAGCTCTTTGCTCATGCCCGTTAAGTCGAGCAAGTCTTGTGCTGGTTGAATATCAGCCAGCTTTTCTTCAGTTGCTATTGCGCGTGTCAACAAACAGTTTTTCGCACGCGTACGCAGTTCATTAACAATTTCTTCATCGAAACCATCAATGTTCAGCATTTCTTCCATCGGCACGTAAGCCACTTCGTCCAAACTGGTAAAGCCTTCATCCACAAGAACTTGTGCGACATCTTCATCGACTTCAAGATCTCTAACGAAGAGCTGTAATAAATCACCGGTTTCTTCTTGCTGACGCGCTTGAATATCTTCTTGACTCATCACATTCAGAGTCCAGCCAGTCAGTTGCGAAGCTAAGCGTACGTTTTGACCGCCACGACCAATCGCTTGCGCTAAGTTTTCTTCAGCGACAGCGATGTCCATTGTATGTGAATCTTCATCGACAATAATGGCGACCACTTCAGCCGGTGACATAGCGCTGATTACAAACTGTGCTGGATTGTCATCCCACAGTACGATATCAACACGCTCACCACCTAACTCACTCGATACTGCTTGCACACGCGAACCGCGCATACCAATACATGCACCTTGTGGGTCAATACGCTTGTCTTTAGAACGCACAGCAATTTTAGCGCGCGAACCTGGATCACGAGCCGCAGCCATAATTTCGATCAGGCCTTCAGAGATTTCCGGAACTTCAATATTGAACAGCTCCATAATCATTTCAGGCGCAGTACGCGAAAGGATCAACTGTGGACCACGATTTTCTGAGCGAATATCTTGCAGCAGAGCGCGCACACGGCCGCCGACACGAAAATTTTCGCGTGGAATAATATCTTCACGCGCCAAAATCGCTTCTGCGTTATTACCCAGATCAACAATAATATTATCGCGAGTGACTTTTTTAACCGTGCCGAAGATAATTTCACCGAGTTTACTGCGGTACGCTTCAACAATTTGCGCACGCTCAGCTTCACGTACTTTCTGTACGATCACTTGCTTGGCAGTTTGTGCAGCAATACGTCCAAATGCAACAGACTCGATTTTCTCTTCAATCACATCACCAACGGATGGATTTTCAACACGTTTTTCAGCCATATCAATAGTTAATTGATGCGCTGGATCGTCAAAATCAACTTCTTCAATGACCGTCCAACGACGGAAGGTTTCATAATCACCAGTCTGACGGTCAATTACTACATAAACATCAACTTCGTCTTCGTAGTTTTTCTTAGTAGCCGTCGCTAGTGCCAGCTCAAGCGCTTCGAAAATCAACGCTGGCGGTACACCTTTTTCATTTGAAACTGATTCAACAACCAGTAAAATATCTTTGCTCATCGCATGCCTCGCCTTTCGCAAACTGTAGGAGTCGCGGAGTCCGTATTCTTATTCAAAGTTCGGAATTATATGTGCTTTTTCAATCAGATCGATGGGTAACAGATATTCATATTCATCCATCTGCACCACAACATCTTGATCCTCAACCGATCGAATCAGCCCTTGAAAATTGCGACGCTCTTCTACCGGAGAACGCAGCCTGATTTTTACTTGTTCACCCACATAAGCAGCAAATTGCTCAAGGGTAAAAAGCGGACGATCCATACCTGGGGAGGAAACTTCTAGTGTGTACTCAGCACTGATGGGATCTTCAACATCCATTACAGCACTGAGTTGGCGACTGACTGTTTCGCAATCCTCGATAAAGATTCCGTTCTCATGATCGATATAGACGCGTAGCAGTGAGTGACGACCTTGAGAGATGTACTCAATGCCCCAACACTTATAACCCAGCGCTTCAATCACTGGCGTCAATATGTCCTGCAACTGTTCCAGCTTGCTCGTCATCCGACCTCCAATGCATGCTGTAGAAATGAAAAATGGGCACAACGCCCATCAATAAAATTGAAATTCAACTATTAAACCTAATAAAAAGCCCCTTATCAGGGGCTCTTAATATAAATACTTGGCATTTAAAAGCATAATAAAAACAAACCCATGCAGTCTAAATCTGATGAGGAATATTACAGTGCCAAGCAGTTACAGTCAAGTTAGCACAAACAAAAACGACCCGCTATTGCTAGCAGGCCGTCTTTTATATGGTACCGAGAAGGGGACTCGAACCCCTACAGCCTTTAGGCCACTACCACCTCAAGGTAGCGTGTCTACCAATTCCACCACCTCGGCAAAATTACTCTACATCTACAACAGGTACATCATTTGTATCAACTTCAACCGCTTGATTCTCAACTTGAGGAATATCTTCAAGCGCAGACTGCGGCTTAGCTTTTACTTCTAACACAGCAGGATCAGGCAAACCCAGATCTGCGCTTGTATTAGCACGGTCTTTAGCATAAAACGCCAGACCTAAGCTTGTTGCAAAAAATACAGCAGCAAGTACAGCAGTAAAACGGCTCAAAAAGTTTGTTGAACCCTGCGACCCGAATACAGTTCCTGAAGCGCCTCCACCAAATGAAGCACCCGCATCTGCACCTTTGCCCTGCTGAATAAGAACAAATCCTACAACACCGATTGCAACAACCAAGTGTACAATAATTATGACTGTTTCCAGCATCTTAGCTTCCCGCAGCGCGACATATCGCACTAAATTCTTTTGCATTGAGGGAGGCACCGCCTACCAGCCCCCCATCGATATCTGCTTGAGCAAACAACTCAGCAGCATTGGCGGCTTTTACACTACCGCCATATAAAATTCTGACTTTCTGCGCAACTGGTGCGCTGTATTGTGCCACATGCGCACGTATTTGTGCATGTATTTCTTGCGCTTGCTCAGGGGTCGCTGTCAAACCGGTGCCTATTGCCCAAACAGGCTCATAAGCAATCACCGCTTTAGCTAAAACATCCGCACCAAGCTCAGCAAGTATGGCATCAATTTGTCGCTGTACTGTTGCAACGGCCTGACCTGCTTCACGCTCTGCAAGTGTCTCACCAACACAAAGCACTGGAATTAATCCTGCTGCTTGCGCTGCAATAAACTTGCGGCATATTACACTATCAGTCTCATCTTGCAACTGTCTTCTTTCAGAATGCCCGACCAAAACCATCGAACATCCAATATCATTAAGCTGCAGAGCCGAGGTTTCCCCGGTCATTGCGCCTTCTTCGAGCTGCACTGCGCAATCTTGCGAACCCACAGCAATACTACTTTGTGCAACCTGAGCAATCACAGCTTGCAAATGAATTAATCCCGGGAACACAGCAACATCAACATTGGATGGCAATGCGTATTCGGCAAACTCATTTAACAACTGCGCAATGCTGGTACAGGTACCATGCATTTTCCAATTACCAGCTACCAATGGGCGACGCATGACTAACCTCTTGGCTCGAAGTGGGCGCAGATATTACTCAAGCCCACTATAAGATGCAAGTAAAATCAACCACATACAGCTTGTACAATCTCAGCTAAACGCTGGGCATGCTGTAGGACTGCGGCTTCATCGTCACCCTCAACCATCACCCTAACTAAAGGCTCAGTACCGGATTTACGCAATAAGACACGTCCACGCCCGGCCATCGCCGCAGTCGCCTCATCACAAGCCGCTTGCACTTGCGCATCATTAACTGGATCAACATCACCACTAAAGCGCACATTAATTAACGTTTGTGGCAACTTTTTCCAAGCCAGACGCTCTTTAGCCAAGCTTTGTCCGCGACGACGTAAAGCTAACAGCACTTGCAACGCAGCAATAATCGCGTCACCCGTCGTAGCATGCTGTGCGCACAACAAATGGCCTGAATTCTCGCCGCCCAGCACCCAGTTACGCTCCAGCATTTCAGCCATCACATAACGGTCGCCGACCTTAGCGCGCACAAAAGGAATACCACGCTCTTTTAGCGCAAGCTCAAGGCCTAGATTACTCATCAATGTGCCAACTACGCCGGTACCCTCAGGCAAGCGCTCACGCTCCTGAATATCGGTCGCGATGATATACAACAACTCATCGCCATCCACCATGGCTCCGGTATGGTCAACCATTTGTACACGGTCACCATCACCATCAAAAGCAATACCTAAATCGGCGCCATGCTCTACTACAGCTTTCTGCAGCGGGCCTAAACAGGTCGAGCCAACACCATCATTGATATTTAAACCATCGGGCTGTGCAGCAGTGATAATCACCTCAGCGCCCAACTCACTAAACACACTGGGTGCAACTTTATAGGTTGCACCGTGCGCACAGTCGAGCACTATTTTTAATCCAGAAAAATCAGTGCTGGTTGGCACGCTACTTTTACAAAACTCAATATAACGACCGGCCGCATCATTGACACGTGAGGCTTTACCCAACTGCTCTGACTCAACCACAGTCATGGGCATATCAATCAGCTCTTCAATCATTTGCTCAACTTCATCCGGCAACTTAGTGCCGCGACCTGAGAAGAACTTAATACCATTATCGTAATGCGGGTTATGCGAAGCACTGATCACAATGCCAGCTTCAGCATGAAATGTGCGCGCCAAGTAAGCCACAGCAGGTGTTGGCATTGGGCCCAACAGCATCACATCAGCACCTGCAGCAGACAAACCTGCCTGCAGCGCCGACTCAAACATATAACCTGAAATACGCGTGTCTTTACCGACTAAAATACGGCACTTACCTTGCTTACGAAAGGCCATACCCGCCGCCCAACCCAGCTTCAACATAAACTCAGGGGTAATCGGGTGAGTCCCTACGCGACCACGGATACCATCAGTACCAAAATATTTTCTCGCCATTATCTCATTCCTTTGCAGCAGTCTGTACTGCGTTAAATATCTTTAGCACATCCATGGTTTGCGCCACATCATGCACACGTAAAATTTTTGCACCACGCTCAAGCGCCATCACTGCTAAGGCTAAACTGCCATATAAACGCTGATCAACCGGCTGATTGAGGATATTACCGATCATGCTTTTTCGCGACACACCCACCAACAAGGGACACTGCAAACTCAACAATTCAGGCAAACGCCGGAATAACTCATAGTTATGCTGAGTGTTTTTAGCAAAGCCAAATCCTGGATCAAGCACAATACGCTCAGGCGTAATACCCACCTGAACACAGGCAGCAATACGCTCTTGTAAAAACGCAGCGACCTCTGCAGCTACATCAGCATAATGCGGTTCATCTTGCATGGTTTGTGGCTCACCGCGCATGTGCATCAAACACACAGGCAAATCAGTGGCTGCCGCTGCAGCTAAAGCGCCCTCTCGCTGCAAAGCACGCACATCATTAATCAGCCCCGCACCTAAGCGCGCTGACTCACGAATCACTTCAGGCGTCGAAGTATCAACAGAAATAATGACATCGCACTCGCGAGCAATCAATTCAACCAAAGGTGCAACACGATCCAACTCCTGCTGCACACTGACCTTAGCGGCCCCTGGACGCGTTGACTCACCGCCAATATCAATCAAGCTGGCACCGGCAGCCTGCATCTCTGTGGCGCGACGCACGGCAGCATCAAGCGTGTTATAACGCCCGCCATCGGAAAATGAATCAGGTGTGACATTGAGGATGCCCATAATATGTGGGCGAGATAAATCAAGCGTATGCTGGGCACAACGCAAAACGGGATTTGCCGAGGCGTGCATGAGTCTGCCTTATTGCTTGTTGTCTAATGAAACGGGCGCTAATGAGCGCCCGTTGGAGTATTAATGTTCGCCAGCTGGCCCACCGATCGGCGCATCCGGCCGGTCAACTTCTGGTTTGGGCTCAACGTCTGCCGCAGGTGGTTGACCTGCTGAGCCGCTATCGCCCCAGTCTTTTGGCTCACGAGGTTCGCGGCCTGACATAATATCGTCAATTTGATCGCTATCAATAGTCTCGTATTTCATCAGAGCCATTGCCATCGCTTCAAGCTTGTCACGGTTATCATGCAAAATTTTAGTTGCAGTCGCGTAACACTCATCAATGATGTCGCGAATTTCTTGGTCAATCAGCTTGGCTGTCTCACCAGAAACATTACCTGCTCCAGCACTGGAGCGGCCTTCGTTTTCATCTTCAGCGTAGAGCAAAGGACCCAACTTCTCAGACAAGCCCCACTTGGTCACCATATTTCGTGCCAGTTGCGTAGCACGCATAATATCGTTGGATGCACCTGTGGTGACGCCATCAAAACCTAAGGTCATCTCTTCAGCTATACGCCCACCGTAAAGTGAGCAGATTTGACTGATTAAACCGCGCTTAGACAAGCTGTAACGATCTTCTTCAGGTAAGAACATAGTCACACCCAAAGCACGACCACGAGGAATAATCGATACTTTATACACAGGGTCATGCTCAGGCACTAAGCGCCCAACAATCGCGTGACCTGCTTCGTGATATGCAGTATTGAGTTTTTCTTTTTCCGACATCACCATCGATTTGCGCTCAGCGCCCATCATTATTTTGTCTTTAGCTAACTCAAATTCTTTCATAGCCACAAGACGACTGTCTGAACGAGCAGCAAATAAAGCAGCTTCGTTAACCAAGTTGGCTAAGTCAGCACCAGAGAAGCCTGGTGTACCGCGGGCAATCACAGCAGCATCAACATCATCATGCACTGGCACTTTACGCATATGCACTTTTAGAATCTGCTCACGCCCACGAATGTCAGGCAAGCCAACAACCACTTGACGGTCAAAACGACCTGGACGTAATAACGCAGGGTCCAATACATCTGGGCGGTTAGTTGCCGCAATAACGATCACGCCATCATTGTCTTCAAAACCATCCATCTCAACCAATAACTGGTTTAGAGTTTGCTCACGCTCATCGTTACCACCGCCCATACCGGCACCACGGTGACGACCGACCGCATCAATTTCATCAATAAAGATAATGCAGGGTGCGTGCTTCTTAGCTTGCTCAAACATGTCACGCACACGTGAGGCACCGACACCGACAAACATCTCTACAAAGTCAGAACCTGAAATAGCAAAGAAAGGCACTTTTGCTTCACCGGCAATCGCTTTAGCCAACAAAGTTTTACCCGTACCCGGTTGACCAGCCATCAGTACGCCACGTGGAATCTTACCGCCTAAACGCTGGAAACGGCTTGGATCGCGTAAGAACTCAACGATCTCACCCACTTCTTCTTTAGCTTCATCACAACCCGCTACATCAGCCAGCGTGGTTTTAATTTGATCTTCGGCCATCAGGCGCGCTTTACTTTTACCAAAGCTCATCGGCCCGCCTTTACCGCCTGCACCACCTTGCATTTGGCGCATAAAGAACATAACAACTGCTAAAATAATTAAAATTGGGAAGCCAGCTATTAACAACTGCATCCACATGCTCTGACGCTCAGGCTGCTTACCGATAACGCTGACATTGTTATCAATCAAGTCACCCATCAAGCCATTGTCTTGAATTGCTGGGCGTACAGTCTCAAAGAAACTGCCATCTTCGCGCTTACCGCTGATCACAAAACCATCAACTGTAACTTGCTGTACGCGCCCTGACTTCACCTCTTCAATAAAGGTGCTGTAATTCAGCTTTCCGGTATCACCCTGCGAGGTAAAGTTGTTCATTACGGTCACTAGGACAGCAGCGATAACCAACCACAAAAGTAGGTTTTTAGTCATATCGTTCACTTATATTTACCCTCTGCTGCAATAACCGCAACAAATACGTCAATTACATACAACAAACTTACTACACATTGACGCTCTGCGTATGCTTGTCGTGTAACAATACATTTAAACACGTCAGTCAAATATCGTCATCAACCGCATGCATACCACGCGCTAATAAATACTGCTCACGTGAGCGGTCGCGTGATGACGTTGGCTTACGCATCTGTACTTTTTCAAAACGCGTACGTACATCGCGTAAATAATCATCAAAACCTTCCCCGTGGAATATTTTAATTAAAAAATCACCACCTGGACGCAATACTTTTGTTGCTAAATCCAAGGCCAACTCGCATAAATACATTGCTGCGGCTTGATCAGCAGTACGTACACCACTCATATTGGGGGCCATATCAGAAATAACAAGGTCTACTGGTTGATTTCCAACAGCATCCATAATTTCATTGAAAACATGATCTTCAGTAAAGTCACCTTCAATAAAGGTCACATCAGCGATCGCAGGCATCGGCAAAATGTCTGAAGCAATCAGCGTACCTTTGTCACCAATCACCCGGCTGGTCACTTGCGACCAACCACCCGGTGCACTACCTAGATCAATCACGGTCATGCCAGGGCGTAAAATACGGTCTTTCTCTTGAATCTCTAATAACTTATAACTTGCACGCGAACGGTAACCATCTTTTTGTGCCATTTTGACAAAAGGATCATCAAAATGCTCTTTTAACCAACGCGAACTGCTTTTAGATCGAGCCACGGAATACCTCTTAAGCTTCAGGTCAGGTAAACTACTCACCTTCATTCATGTTACGACTCAGAGGTCGATTATGTCGCTCACACAAGAGCAAAAGAAACAGTTTAAATCCATCGGCCATCACTTAAAGCCGATTGTAACGGTTGCGGATAACGGTTTAACTGAAAGCGTACTCGCTGAGTTAGATCGCGCACTCAATGATCACGAACTGATCAAAATTCAATTACGCCTTGCTGAGCGCGATGACCGCAAAGCAATCGTTGATGAGTTGTGCCAAAAAAGCAGTAGCCTATTGGTGCAAAGCATCGGCAAAGTGGCGTTAATTTACCGTAAAAACCCGCAACCCAATAAAAACCTGTCCAACATTTTACGTTACAACATGTAATCTAAAATGCTGAATTCCAGCTCCGCAAGCGTTTGTTATGCGCTTGGGGCTGGATGTTGTTGCATAGGAACAGGCTGTACAACTAGCAATAAGCCACTCAAACCCAACACACTATAACTGTACCTTAACCAATACTCTGCGCTAGGTACAATCGCCTGCATCAGCAAAAATGCACTGGATAAAATCAGAGCCACTAATAACAACTGCCCACGGATATCTTTGAGTACTTTTTTTAGGGGTAGCGCCTGCATTAAAACCAGCCACTGCAGCACAATACATACCAAAGCTAAACCCACCACCACTGATCGGGTGTACTGCTCCACCTCACGCACTAGAGCATCAGCAAAACCGAGCTGCTCTAACGCCTTCAGTAAGACAAAATGCAGTGTCCACATACCGCCAACCCAAAACACTTGAGCAAGCTGCCAAGTGATTGAGCCAGCGCGTAAGGGCGTGTTACTAGATATGGCGAACCTCAACGATTTCATACTCGATCAAACCGCTAGGCGTTTGTACAACAACGATTTCACCTTCTTCTTTACCCACTAAAGCACGGGCAATTGGCGAGGTCACTGAGATTTTACCCTGCTTAAAATCGGCCTCATCCTCACCCACAATGTGATAGGTCATTTCTTCATCTGACTCAACGTTAACAATCTCAACCGTTGTGCCAAAGAACACCTTGCCAGAATAAGGAATAGTGGTTACATCAATAATCTGTGCACCAGACAAGCGCCCTTCGATATCTCGAATACGCGCTTCGCTCATACCTTGCTGCTCACGTGCCGCATGGTATTCAGCGTTTTCTGATAAGTCACCCAACTCCCGCGCAGTAGCAATCGCAGAAGTGATTTGTGGGCGCATTACAGTTTTCAGATGTTTAAGTTCTTCTTCCAAGGCGCGAGCGCCTTGGAGTGTCATTGGATATTTAGTCACGCATTAATTCCTGAATGCAAGTCCTGCAAACGACGCACGGTCTTTTCTGGACCGAATTTAAGCGCCTCACAAACTGCCTGACCACCCGCTAGGGTTGTGGTGAAGTAGATTTTACGTTGCAGAGCGTTTCGACGAATCGAGAATGAGTCAGCAATAGACTGACGCCCCTCGGTGGTATTAATAACTAAGGTCACCTCATCATTCTTGATCATATCAACAATATGTGGACGGCCTTCAGTTACTTTGTTGACGCGGCGTACGGCTAAACCCGCAGCCTCAATAATTTTTGCTGTACCCGTGGTAGCAACTATAGAGAAACCCAGAGCAATCAAGTCGCGTGCTAGATCAGCCGCATAGGGCTTATCTTCTTCACGTACACTGACAAAGGCACAACCACTGGTGGGTAAAACTTCTCCAGCGCCCATTTGTGCTTTGGCAAAGGCTTCAGCAAAGCTGTCACCGACACCCATCACTTCGCCCGTAGATTTCATCTCTGGGCCAAGGATCGTATCAACACCAGGGAATTTAGCAAACGGGAACACCGCCTCTTTTACACTAAAGAAGGGTGGAATGATCTCTTTGGTGAAATTCAGCTCAGTTAAAGTTTTACCCGCCATGACGCGTGCAGCAACCTTGGCCAATGACTCACCAATGCACTTAGATACAAAAGGCACAGTACGCGATGCACGTGGATTAACTTCAATCACGTAAATATCTTCGCCCTGCACCGCCATTTGCACGTTCATCAGACCCAACACGCCAAGCTCTAAGGCCATACGGCTGACTTGATCACGAATTTTGTCTTGGATATGCGCGGGCAATGAATACGGAGGTAATGAACAAGCAGAGTCACCTGAGTGCACCCCCGCTTGCTCAATGTGCTGCATAATCGCGCCAATCACCACGATTTCGCCATCACAGACCGCATCAATATCCACTTCAATCGCGCTATTGAGGAAGTGATCCAGCAGCACCGGACTGTCATTAGAGACCTGTACCGCTTCACGCATATAACGTTTCAGCTCTTCTTCGTCATAGACGATTTCCATCGCGCGACCGCCCAACACATAGGACGGACGCACTACTAATGGGTAACCAATTTCTTTGGAAGCCGCAATGGCTTCTTCTTCACTGCGCGCCGTAGCGTTTTGTGGTTGTAGCAAACCTAAACGCTGAACCATCTGCTGGAAACGCTCACGGTCTTCAGCACGATCAATGGCGTCAGGGCTGGTACCAATAATCGGTACACCTGCTTCTTCTAACGCGCGGCAGATTTTCAGTGGTGTTTGACCACCGTACTGCACAATCACGCCAACAGGCTTTTCTACGCGTACGATTTCTAGCACGTCTTCCAAGGTCACTGGCTCAAAGTACAAGCGATCTGAAGTGTCGTAGTCAGTGGAAACTGTTTCTGGGTTACAGTTGACCATAATGGTCTCATAACCATCTTCACGCATCGCCAGTGCCGCGTGTACACAGCAATAGTCAAATTCAATACCCTGACCAATACGGTTTGGGCCACCACCTAAAATCATAATCTTGTCGCGGCTGCTTGGATTAGACTCACACTCTTCTTCATAAGTGGAATACATATAAGCAGTGTCAGTGGCGAATTCACCGGCACAGGTATCAACACGCTTGTATACAGGGAAAATATTCAACTGCTGACGACGGCTGCGCAGATTCTTTTCAGATACACCTAAGAGATCTGCTAAACGTGCATCACCAAAGCCTTTACGCTTGAGCCGGAACATTTGCGCAGCATCAATTTCTGCTAAGCCTGTGGTTTTTAAACGCTCAGCTTCGTGTACTAAATCTTCCATTTGCACCAAGAACCAATGATCGATTTTGGTCAACTCATAGATTTCATCGCGCGTCATACCAAAACGCATGGCATCAGCCACATACCAAATACGGTCTGCGCCAGGTACCGTCAGTTCGCGACGGATAATGCTGGCCGCTTCTGGATGCTTGATATCAATTTTAGAATCTAAACCATTCACACCCACTTCCAGACCACGCAGAGCTTTCTGCAAGGATTCTTGGAAGGTGCGACCAATCGCCATCACTTCACCCACAGACTTCATCTGCGTGGTTAAGCGCGCATCAGCTTTGGGGAACTTCTCAAAGGTGAAGCGTGGAATCTTGGTGACAACATAGTCAATGGTCGGCTCAAAGGATGCAGGAGTGCGACCGCCCGTGATATCGTTTTTCAACTCATCAAGGGTATAGCCTACCGCCAATTTCGCAGCGATTTTTGCAATCGGGAAACCCGTTGCTTTAGACGCTAGCGCGGATGAACGAGAAACCCGTGGGTTCATCTCAATCACCACCATGCGACCATCTTTTGGATCGATACCAAACTGCACGTTCGAGCCACCGCTCTCAACACCAATCTCGCGCATGACTGCAAGCGAGGCATCACGCATGATTTGGTATTCTTTGTCGGTCAGGGTCTGTGCTGGAGCCACAGTGATTGAGTCTCCGGTGTGCACACCCATCGGGTCAAAGTTTTCAATCGAGCAGACAATAATGCAGTTGTCGTTTTTGTCACGCACCACTTCCATTTCAAACTCTTTCCAACCGATCAATGACTCATCGATTAACAGCTCTTTGGTGGGGGACAAATCGAGACCACGGGTACAGATTTCTTCAAATTCTTCACGGTTATACGCGATACCACCGCCCGTACCGCCCATAGTGAAACTTGGGCGAATAATGCAAGGGAAGCCGACTTCGCTTTGGACTTTGTAAGCCTCTTCCATGTTATGGGCGATGCCAGAACGTGGGCAAGCTAAGTTAATCGAGCGCATGGCTTGGTCAAAGCGTGAACGGTCTTCAGCTTTATCGATGGTGTCAGCATTGGCACCGATCATTTCTACGCCAAACTTCTCCAGAACGCCTTCGCGCTCCAAATCAAGTGCGCAGTTGAGTGCAGTCTGACCACCCATGGTGGGTAGCAGCGCATCTGGACGTTCTTTCTCAATAATTTTAGCAACCGTCTGCCATTTGATCGGCTCAATATAGGTCGCATCGGCCATCGCGGGGTCAGTCATGATAGTTGCTGGGTTCGAGTTGACTAAAATAACTCGGTAACCTTCTTCGCGCAACGCCTTACACGCCTGCGCGCCAGAGTAGTCAAATTCACACGCTTGACCAATCACAATGGGGCCAGCGCCGATAATAAGGATGCTTTTAATGTCTGTGCGTTTTGGCATGGGATTCTCGTAATATTAGGACAGGGTTGCAGTGGCCAGCTTCACGCCAAAGCTGACGAACATGACGCCTACTCCACTTAATGCGCCGGTTGCCAAGCGTTGTCGCTGGCGAAACCATTGCGCTAAGCGGGCGCCGGTAAAAATCAATAGACTCAGATAAATTCCGCTAATCAACTGCAGAATCAATCCCAGTACTAGAAACGATAAGCCAGGATGGGCGTAACCTGGATCGACAAACTGAATAAAGAATGAAACAAAGAACAAAATGGCTTTGGGGTTGGAAATACTCAGTAAAAAAGCTTTGCGCGTAGGTTGCGATGCGGGCTTTTGCTGCTGTATTTCTTCTACCACCTGCGGTGAGTTGCGCATGGAGCGAACCGCTGATATCAGCATATTCACCCCAAGCCAACACAAGTAGGCTGCTCCAAGGTACTTCAAGACAATAAAGAACATCGGCTCGGTGCGTAGCAGTGAGGCAATACCAATGGCTGATAAGGTCATCAGTACGGTATCACCTAAAAACACACCACCGGCGGCTTTATAACCTGAAGCAATACCACGCTGGGCGGCTGTTGCTAAGACAAACAACGAGTTTGGCCCCGGCAACAACACCACAAATACTGTCCCTAAAATATAGGTCCACAGGTCAGTAATTCCCAAGCTTGGTAACATAGCAGGCAGCCCTTAGCCGCGCTCTGACATAGAGGCGACAAAGCGATCAAATAAAGAGCTCACATCGTTTGGTCCTGGACTTGCTTCTGGATGACCCTGGAAACCAAATGCCGCTTTATCAGTGCGCTCAATACCCTGTAGCGTCTGGTCAAATAATGACACATGGGTTGCGACGAGATTATTGGGCAAACTGTCTTTATCCACCGCAAAACCATGATTCTGGCTGGTAATCATCACCATACCGGTTTTCAGATCTTGTACTGGATGATTAGCACCGTGGTGACCGCTGACCATTTTCATGGTGCGCGCACCGGATGCTAAAGCCAGCAACTGATGACCTAAACAGATACCAAAAACAGGGATATCTGTTTCTAGAATCTCTTTAATCGCTGTAATCGCGTAATCACAAGGCTCTGGATCACCTGGGCCATTGGACAAAAACACACCGTCCGGATTCAGCGCTAAAACCTCACTGGCAGGCGTATGCGCAGGCACTACCGTTAAACGGCAACCGCGTGCTACCAAAACACTGAGAATATTACGTTTCACGCCAAAGTCATACACCACCACGTGGTGAGGTAATTGACCGGCTTGAATTTCAGGATGGCTGTCAGTCAATAATTGCCATGGCCCTTTGCGCCATTCGTAGATTTTATTGGTGCTGACTTCTTGCGCTAAATCTAAACCTTGCAAGCCCGTAAAGCCCCGAGCCAATTCTAAAGCTCTCTCTGCAGTGGCATCATCACCTGCTAAGATACAACCGCTTTGAGCACCTGATTCACGCAAAATACGTGTCAGACGGCGCGTATCGATCCCGGCAATAGCTACGATTTTATTGTCCTTTAAGTACTCACCTAAAGGCTGCTTGTCGCGAAAGTTGCTAGAGAGCAAAGGCAAGTCACGAATAATCAATCCTGATGCCCAAACCTGATCCGACTCTGCATCTTCGGGAGTCGTCCCAGTGTTACCTATATGTGGGTAGGTTAACGCAACCAACTGACGCGCATAGGATGGGTCTGTAAGAATTTCCTGATAGCCGGTCATGGCAGTATTAAAAACCGCCTCACCAACGGTTTGACCGTCAATTCCAATGGATTCGCCGCGAAAAATGCTGCCGTCAGCAAGAGCGAGTATGGCTGGCTTAGTCAAGAAGACCTCCGGTAATTAAGTCTGTTGCGCACATTTTATTCGCAAAAAAGCGGAATGACGTGTGTTGACATCATTCCGCTTTTTATGAATTCATCTGGGCGCAGTTTTAGTGGATACACTAAAAAGATATTGTACGGGTTTTATTTTAAAATCGGAAGCAAACAATCAGATCAATGCAACTCAAGTACATCTTGCATATCATACAAGCCCGCTGATTTACCTTCGAGCCACTGCACTGAACGCACAGCACCTTTAGCGAAGGTCATACGGCTTGATGCTTTATGAGTGATTTCTACGCGCTCGCCATCAGCGGCAAACAACACCGTATGATCACCAACAATATCACCACCACGTACTGTGGCAAAACCAATAGTCTCGCGCTCACGCGCACCGGTTTGCCCTTCGCGGCCATACACAGCCACTTCAGCCAAATTACGATCCAGCGCAGCAGCAACCACTTCACCCATACGTAACGCAGTGCCGGATGGAGCATCTACTTTATGACGGTGGTGAGCTTCAATAATTTCGATATCCGCATCATCACCCAACACACGAGCTGCTGTATCCAGCAACTTCAGGCACAGGTTGACACCCACACTGAAGTTCGCTGCAAAAACAATAGCAATATCTTGGCCTGCATCACGCAGTAATTGACGTTCGGCTTCAGAAAAACCAGTGGTACCAATCACCATGGCTTTACCGGCTTTACGACAGGTCTCGAGATTATGCAGTGTCACGGTTGGATGGGTAAAATCAATCAACACATCAAAGTCATCCAGCACGCTGGATAAATCACCGACCAATTGAACCTCGATACGACCCACGCCAGCTAATTCACCAGCATCCGCACCAATCAAACTGCTTTCAGGTCGATCAATCGCTGCGGTTAATTGCAAAGCAGGCACCGTGCGCACTGCTTCAATTAATGTTTTACCCATGCGCCCTGCGGCACCAACTACTGCAACTCGAAGCATCGTTATTCTTCCACGCTAGTTAAATGAATCAGAGTGCACCACATCAGCAGCGCACCCTCGCACGATTATCACGGGACCCTTACAAGTCGCCGAAAAAACGTTTTACGCCTTCGAACCAATTACTTTTCTTTGGCGAATGTGAGTCATTACCCTGCAAACTGACACGGAACTCTTCCAGCAACTCACGCTGACGCTTATCGAGTTTCACTGGTGTTTCCACAGCAACACGGCACATTAAATCACCGACACCACCACCACGTACGGGCGTGACACCTTTACCACGCAAGCGGAATAGCTTATTAGTTTGCGTGCCTTCAGGAATCTTCAATTTGACACGACCGTTCAGGGTCGGTACTTCTAACTCACCACCTAAGGCAGCATCAGCAAAACTGATCGGCACTTCACAATACAAATCACGGCCATCACGTTGGAAAATCGCATGCGGGCGGACATTCACCACCACATATAGATCACCAGACGGACCACCCATTGTACCCGCCTCACCTTCGCCGGTTAAGCGAATACGGTCACCGGTATCAACACCTGCTGGCACTTTAACGGATAGGGTTTTTTCTTCCTCAACGCGACCTTGGCCATGGCAATCGCCACATGGGTCAGTGATCATCTGCCCAGTGCCATGACAACGTGGGCAGGTTTGCTGCACAGCAAAGAAACCTTGCTGCATACGCACCTGCCCGATGCCGTTACAGGTGGTACAAGTTACAGGACTGGTGCCTTTTTTCGCGCCCGTACCTTTACAGGTTTTACAATCCACTTGGCTTGGCACACGAATATTTTCCGTGGTGCCACGTACGGCTTCTTCTAAATTAAGCTCCATGGTGTAACGTAAATCACTGCCGCGCTGCGGGCCACCACGACCACCACCGCCGCCACCAAAGAAGTCGCTAAACACATCGCCGAATACATCGGAGAAGTTGCCGCCACCAAAGCCTCCGCCGCCGCCCATTTGCGGATCTACACCGGCATGGCCGTGACGATCATAGGCTGCACGCTTATCTTCATCAGATAAGACTTCGTAAGCTTCGTTGGCTTCTTTAAATTTGTCTTCTGCATCTTTGTCATCCGGATTACGGTCCGGGTGAAATTTCATTGCCAGGCGGCGATAGGCTTTCTTCAATTCTGCAGCAGTTGCACTACGCTCTGTACCCAGCACTTCGTAATAATCACGCTTTGACATCAGTTTAAACTCCGAATTTGCTACCTGCCAGACACACCAACGCGGGAACGAGTCCCGCGCGGCGAATCATTACTGCATCACCCGAGGGTCATCGCAGGGCTTAGATTTATAGGATTACTTTTTATCAGTATCCTTAACCTCTTCAAACTCAGCATCAACAACGTCATCATTGTCGTCGCCCGCTGCATCTGCAGGCTGCTCACCTTGCTGCGCTTGCTCGGCATACATTTTCTCTGCAAGCGGCGCGCTTGCTTCTGACAATGCTGCAACTTTAGCGTCAATCGCTTCTTTATCGTCGCCTTTAACCGCTTCTTCAAGCTCAACTACAGCTGCTTCAATAGTAGTTTTGTCTTCCTCAGTCGCTTTATCGCCAGCTTCAGTAATCATTTTGCGTGTAGCGTGAACCAGTTGGTCACCTTGGTTACGTGCAGTCGCCAGCTCTTCAAACTTACGGTCTTCATCAGCATGTGCTTCAGCATCATGAACCATTTGCTCAACTTCCTCATCGCTTAAACCGGAGTTGGCTTTAATCACGATGGACTGCTCTTTACCCGTGGCCTTATCTTTAGCTGATACGTTCAGAATACCGTTGGCATCAATATCAAAGGTCACTTCAATTTGTGGCGTGCCACGTGGTGCTGGTGGAATATCTGACAAGTCAAAACGACCCAGTGATTTATTCACTGCTGCTTGCTTACGCTCACCTTGCAATACGTGAATGGTTACTGCGTTTTGGTTGTCGTCTGCAGTTGAGAACACTTGTGATTTCTTAGTAGGAATCGTAGTGTTTTTCTCAATCAGTGCAGTCATAATGCCACCCATGGTTTCAATACCAAGAGTCAGTGGGCTTACATCTAACAGCAGAACGTCTTTAACATCACCTGACAGTACCGCACCTTGAATTGCTGCACCCATGGCAACAGCTTCATCAGGGTTCACATCGCGACGCGCTTCTTTCTTAAAGAAGTCAGCAACAGCTGATTGCACTAATGGCATACGTGTCTGACCACCGACCAAGATCACATCATTGATCTCGCTAACTTCAATACCAGCGTCTTTCAGTGCCACACGGCATGGCTCAAGGGTACGTGCAACCAAGTCGCCAACTAAACCTTCAAGCTTGGCACGAGTAACCACTAAGTTCAGGTGCTTAGGACCGCTTGCATCTGCAGTAATATACGGCAAGTTAACGTCCGTTTGCTGCGCTGAAGACAACTCAATTTTCGCTTTCTCAGCTGCTTCTTTTAGACGCTGCATCGCCAGCGGATCACCCTTAAGGTCCATACCACTGTCTTTCTTAAACTGATCAACAAGGTCATTGATCAGCATATTGTCAAAGTCTTCACCACCTAAGAAGGTGTCACCGTTGGTCGCCAACACTTCAAACTGGTGCTCGCCATCAACTTCAGCAATTTCAATCACTGAAACGTCAAAGGTACCCCCACCTAAGTCATAGACGATAACAGTGTGATCACCGTGCGACTTGTCCATACCGTAAGCCAGTGCGGCTGCGGTTGGCTCGTTAATGATGCGCTTAACATCTAGACCCGCAATGCGGCCCGCATCTTTAGTGGCTTGACGCTGACTGTCGTTAAAATACGCAGGTACAGTAACAACTGCTTCAGTCACCGCTTCACCGAGGTAATCTTCGGCGGTTTTTTTCATTTTCTTTAGCACTTCCGCAGAGATTTGCGGTGGTGCCATTTTTTCGCCCTTCACTTCAACCCAAGCATCACCATTGTCTGCTTTAGTAATTTTGTAAGGGACCATTTGAATATCTTTTTGCACAACCTCTTCATCAAAACGACGACCGATCAAACGCTTCACTGCATATAGAGTGTTGTGCGGATTGGTGACGCCTTGACGCTTAGCTGCTTGACCCACCAGAATTTCGCCATCATTGGTGTAAGCAATGATTGAAGGAGTGGTACGACCGCCTTCTGCGTTTTCTAGAATTTTAGCAACACCGTTTTCCATGACTGATACGCATGAGTTGGTGGTACCCAAGTCAATACCGATAATCTTACTCATTTTAAATCTCCTAAATTCTGTTTCACTCACAGCCTATGCTGGACTGAATAACTTATTAATTCACTTGTTTAACTAGATGGGGCCGTTTATGAAGATTTCAAGCCTGCTCATCAATTTTTACCGGTGGCTCGCTCGGTGCTTTACTGACCACAACCATGGCTGGGCGCAGTAAACGACCATTCATGGCATAACCACACTGGAATACTTTCAGCACGCTATTGGGCTCAACGTTAACACTTTCTTCCATCGCCATCGCTTGCTGCTGTTCTGGATTAAAGGGCTCACCTTGTGGATCCAAACGCTCAACTTGGAATCGCTTAAGCGTGTCTAAAAACAGCTTATAAGTCAGTTCCATACCTTCGCGCATCGGGCGGATTTTTTCATCGCTCGGATCTGATACTTCAATACCGCGCTCAAGACTGTCGAGCACCGCTAATAAATCCGTAGCGAATTTTTCCAAGGCAAATTTATGTGCCTTTTCAATATCTTGCTCAGCACGACGACGAATATTTTGCATTTCTGCAGCCGCACGCAATGCATTTTCTTGCGCAGTCGCGAGCTGATCTTCTAATTCAGCGATGCGTTGATCTGCTGAGCCTACTTCGGCTTGTTGATTATCAGCATCTAAGTCAGACGTTTGCTCGTCTAAAGTTTGCTCGTCAGTCATGGCACCCTCCTTAAAAAGTCATGCAGGTCATTCACCTGCGTTATGCATGGTTATATGGGGCTGCCGATGCTAACTTCAAGCGTCTGCAAACGAATTTATTTCTTTTTTTACACAATACATGCTCAAACCTGCAAAAATACTCGCCCCAAGCCCTCGCCGACTGTCGGATTTATGCATCTTTTTATAAAAACTACGCACTAGCTCTTGAAAACACTGCTTACTACACTGTATAAATGAACAGCACAGAATGGGAGCTGCAGTGATGCTATTACATATTTCAGTACAAAATTACGCCATCGTCGACCACTTAGACCTTGAGCTGCACAAAGGCATGAGTGTAATCACCGGAGAGACCGGTGCTGGCAAGTCGATTATGCTCGACGCCTTAAGCCTGACCTTAGGTGCGCGTACTGACAGCAGCGTGATTCGCCCCGGTGCAGATAAAGCCGATATTCTCAGCAGCTTTGATATTTCACACATTCCAGAAGCCCAGCATTGGCTTAAAGAACGCGACCTAGAGAACGGTCCGCATTGCATTTTACGCCGCGTGATTACCCGCGAAGGTCGCTCACGCGCTTATATTAATGGCACGCCCGGCCCTTTAGCTGACTTAAAAGCACTGGGTGAACTGCTGATTGATATCCATAGTCAACACGAACACCAATCCCTGTTAAAAACCGATACCCATCGCCGTTTACTGGATGAGTTTGCTGGTGTAACTGAGCATGCTCGTGCAGTACAGAGTTTAGCCCAGCGCTGGCGTCATACTCAGCAGCAGCTAGCACAACTCAGCGCTAATGAAGAAGAACAACGTGCCCGTCGCCAGCTCTTAACCTATCAGCTCGAAGAACTGGATCTCTTGGCAGTCAGCGATGGTGAAGTGGAGCAACTGGAACAAGAACACCGCAGTTTAAGCAACTCAGAAAGTCTGTTAGAAAACTGCCGTCAGATTATTGATAGCTGCAGTGACAATGACAGTAACGTGCTGAGTATTGTCGGCACTTTACTGCAGCGTGCTAAAGCCATAGCCGGCGCACCACAGGCCTTTGTTCAGGCGACAGAATTACTGGCCAGTGCACATATCCAAATTGAAGAAGCCGTCAGTGAGTTTAATAACTTTGCGGATAACTTTGATGCCAACCCACAGCGCCAGCAATGGATTGAAGAGCGTCTCGATAGCATTTACACCTTAGCGCGTAAGCATCGTGGCGTGCCTGAACAGCTGCATGCTCTGCAAGCTCAGTTACAGGCCGAGTTAGAATCATTAGATGCCGATGACGCCAGTCTTGAACACTTGCAACAGGCGGCAGCTTTGCTGGTCACTGAATACACCAATAAAGCTCAAGCCTTAAGCAAACTGCGCACTAAAGCTGCAAAAAAACTCGCCAGTGCGGTGATGCAACAACTGCATATGCTGGGTATGCCCGATGGTCAGTTTAGCGTGGTTTTGAACCCCTTAGAGAACCCTGCACCAGCACTCAACGGCCTGGAGAATATTGAATTTCTTGTCAGCGCCAACCCCGGTCAACCTTTGCGTGGCTTAGCTAAAGTGGCATCAGGTGGTGAGCTGTCGCGTATCAGTCTGGCTATTCAAGTGATTACTGCACAAACCTCACGCGTACCCACTTTGGTATTTGATGAGGTGGATGTAGGTATTGGCGGACCGACGGCTGAAATTGTTGGACAACTTTTACGCCAACTGGGTGAAAACGGACAAGTACTGACCGTCACTCACTTGCCGCAAGTGGCGGCGCAAGGCCATCAGCACTTGTTTGTGCATAAGGAACGTCAGCAAAAATCCACCCACACTGCAGTTAAAGTGCTGACCTATGAACAGCGCATTGAAGAAATGGCGCGTATGTTGGGTGGCATTGTTCTCACTGAAGAGTCGCTGCTGCATGCGCGTAAAATCTTAGATGATGCGCAATTACCAACAGCACAGCGCGCTTAATCAGCGCGTTGATTAATCTGGTTTTTTAATCAGCGATATAATCGGGTGCTGCCAATCCCCAGATATATGGTAAGTGACACTGGCAAAACGCGATATACGATCACCCATTAAACGGTCAACCAAAAACAGCGCACCACCTACAGCAGGTGCACCAACAGCAATTGCAGCCAAGGGTAAGTTATTGGTCAAAGGCAGCGTGACCAATAAAGTGGCTTTAATTTGCTCATCCACCAAATCAATTTGGCCTTGCAACTCAAAGTTACTCGATGGCCCTTCCAGCAACACTGGCGTTTGCGTGCTATACACACCCTTGTTGATCTGCACTGTGCCTTTAATACGATCGTAAGCTAAGCCTTTGCCAAATAAATCAGAAAAGTCAAAACGTAAACGACGACCAATCGATTCAAAGTTCAGCAAACCAAAGACACGTAACGCTTGTGCAGTACCATCTACACTGACCAGTTGACCTTTACGAAAACTGATATCAGCATCGCCACTTAACTTTTCTAAACTTAGAGCAGCAGGCGAGCCTGACCAACGCAGATTTGTATCGGTGCTAAATGCTTCGCTGGTGACGCTTGGCGCAAAGCCCCAAGCTGAAAGAGCAGCACTCAGATCATCACTGTCGAGCCGACCTTTAAACCAACTGTTGACCTTACCATTGTCACGTCCCCAACCCATCTGCCCCGTCACATTAAGGCCTTTAAGGGATAGATTAAGCTGATCAAACAGTACGCCCTGCGCCTGCGGCCGAGTTTGTAATGACCAAGCCCCAAAATGATCACCACCTCGATACAATGCATCCAGCTGTATATCCAACGCTGGGATACTGCGCATATCAAAATCTGCTAAGGCATCTTCATCAGGCTTTTCACTGCCTGCAGCAGCCGGCAAATACAAGTGCGCCAAATGCACACGCCAAGGCTGACTCGCACCCAGATCATTGATCTGTCCTTTGAGCTTTTTACTGTCGAGGATCAGCTGCCAACCGGCTGACTGCGGCCTAAAATCAACATTTAAATGATCGACTGACAGGCCAAAACCGCTAAACTTACGAATATCCAACTTAGCACTTTTAACGAGCTGTGCATTGCTTTGCTCAGGTAGCCTGTAGCGCTGCATCACCTGCTGCCACTGCTCAAAATCAACGCTATTGAGTCGTCCACTGACATGCATTCCCTGTTGCGTCGGCAGTCGCGCCAGCCCGCCACCTAAACGCAATTGCGCACGCCCAGCGAATATATTGTCTGGAGCTGCCGCTAAACTTAGGCTGGCCTGATCAGCATAATCAAACCAATAGCGCCGTTCTTTGCCCACTAAAGTCATGCGCCAGTCAGCATAGCTTTCTTGGTCAGCGGCTTTGCCAAACGGTGCGGGTAAATCGACACTGACACCCAGCAAGCTGGAGTCAATGCGCAGCTGACTGTCTTCACCGTCCAGTAATACGCGTAAACGATAAGGTAAATTCCCTGACACTGGCAGCGACTCGGTTATCTTGCCCCACTGGGTTAAGCGCTCCAACGGCATCAGTCCACGCACATCAATCTGCGTACTTAACTGCCCCGCATGTCCATCGGCAGTAATATCACCGGAGAATGATTGGCCTAAAAATCGTCCAGTCACTTTTTTAGCGCTCAACCCACGTTGACTATCAAAGATAAACTGCCCGGTTAAGTCACTGAGCTGCACATCAATATCGGGCATTTCCAGCTCAACACGCTGGGCATCTAAGGCCAGCTTAATACGTACAGGCTGCTGCACGGCCAATGGCACAGTCAAGTCTAAAGCAACCGGTAAACGTCCTTTACCCTCCCACTTGGAAAACTCTAATGTTTCATTGGCGATCGGTGTTTTTTGTAAAAAATATAAACCATCCGCCATACTGCTATTTAATTCAGCATGCAACTGCAGCACAGGAACCTGACCCGCGGCACCCTGTCCTACCTCAGCATAGGCAGTGGTAATAGGTGAGTTTAGAATTTTGCCCTGCTCAATATAAATACGCACACCACTGTCTTCAATCAGCACCTCAGCCGTCGCATCAGTCACCGCCGGCCAACCCGGCTGATATTCAAGTTGCGCTTCTTTCACTGCAAAATACAAGGTCAAAGAGCGCGCCGTAGGGGGCGCTCCTTTATTCAGCGAGCCTTGATACTGAAAATAACCCTGATCGATATGCCCCGCTTGAATCGCAGTATTAAGCCAGTGCTCTAAATCATCACTGAATTCAGGCACACGGCTGGGTAAATATTTGCTGGTAAAGCGCGCATCACCATCACGTAAACCCACACGCAGATCCATATAATCTTCTGCGGCCGGATCATTGAGCAAGCGAATTAAAAAGTCCCCACCGATATCACCCTCTTCGCCTTTAACCTGCAAGTAGGGACTGCGTAAAGTAAAACCCTCATCATCAAAATGCCAAAGCAACTGCGCATGGGCGCGTTCATATTGCCAAGGCTTAGCAAACAAGTTAGCCAAATGCAGACTGAAGCCCTGATCACTGGCCAGTCGCAATTCACCTTGCAATAAGCCTCCGCAGATATGCCCACTAATACCGCTGGACGCTGGCACATCATGCCAAGCAGAAAACTCAATATCCTTAACATTACTGACAAAGGTTAAGCGCTCAGTCATCGGCGCATCAGGACGCCACTGCACCTGCGCATTGCGCAACTCGCCTTTAGGCTGCATGCTTTTTAAAACATCCGCAGCCACTTCAGGCAAAGCCACCACGCGTTCAATAATATGCTGCACATCAGACACTTCAAGCTGCTGCAATCCAAGTTGCCATAGGGCTGTTTCGTTATCTGCATAGCTCGCCCATAGATGCAGATCACGCTTGGGCAAATCATCAATCTGCAGTGCTAAGTGATCAAGCCAAGCTGTATGCACACCAGCACTGTGCTGATAAAAAGCCAGTGCATCATCACTGCGCAGATGCAGAAGTGTTAACTCTTTAGCCTGCCCTTGCAACTCTAGGCTCTTTAACTGTAATACCGCGCTGTGCATCTGCCCTTGTGCCGCTTGCAACCACAACTGGCCACCCACTTTTACGGTGTCGAGTTGCCAATCTGCTAAGTAATGGCTCGGGACCCACTGCGCAAGATTGCTGCTGGGAGTTTTTAGATACACTGCCAAAGCACTTTTACGCCAATCCGATTCGACGAACTGGCCTTGTGCACTAAGCTCTAGGGTTTCGCCATCGGGCAAGACCGCACGCAAATCCAATCGCTGCTGCACGCCTGACTGGCTTAAGGTAAAGCCTGCATAAGTCAAAGCTAGAGGCTGATGCTGATACGCCTGCACAATAATGCGGCTGTCTAATACGCTAAGCTGACCCAAGTGCTGCAGTTGCGCTAAGGCATCATTGAGCTGAAAAGCCGCCTCTTCAGCATCTTTAATATGCAAGCCTTGCAGCGTCCACTGCCCAGCCTGATCTTCCTGCAGATGAATTTGCAAGCCCTGCAAGGTCACAGCTTTTAAACGGATTTCTCTGGCTAAGAGACTGGCGATAATATCGGGCTGGATATGCAAGGCTTCAACCTGCACCGTCTTATCGCCCTCGCCCAAGGTCACATAATGTGCGGCGAGTAGCGGTGAGAAGCCTCGCCACCTGCCCTCTAATTGCTCAATATGAATCGTTTGTTGCAAACTCTGTTGCAACTGCTGCTGTATTTCAGTCCGGTACTCAGCGACCAATGGCACCAGCTGACGCCCCAAGCTCACATACAAAGCAGCAGTAATGAGCAAACCTGCTAGCAGCCAGAAACCCCAGCGCAGTAGCCGATTACACACAGCCAGAACAGCACTCATGCGCAAAGCCTAAGCAATAGCTAAATCAAAGTAAAACGACATCATACTGCTCCTGCGAGTACATACTTTCGACTTGAAAGCGCACTGGGTGACCAATAAATGACTCTAAATCTGCCACATTGGCTGACTCCTCGTCCAGCAAGCGATCGACCACGCTTTGGCTGGCCAGCACCATATAACCATCCGCTTGAAAGGCGCGTGCCTCGCGTAAGATCTCACGAAAAATCTCATAACAAATCGTTTCTGCGGTGCGCATATTGCCGCGACCCTGACAGCTAGAACAGGGCTCACACAACACTTGCGTCAAACTTTCCCGCGTACGCTTGCGAGTCATTTGCACTAAGCCCAGCTCAGTAATGCCAATAATATTGGTTTTTGCATAATCACGCTCAAGCTGACGTTCTAAAGTGCGCAAGACTTGGCGGCGATGCTCTTCATCTTCCATATCAATAAAGTCGATAATGATAATGCCGCCGACATTACGCAAACGTAGCTGGCGAGCAATGGTCAATGCCGCTTCAAGATTGGTTTTAAACACTGTTTCTTCAAGATTGCGGTGACCAACAAAGGCCCCCGTATTGACATCAATAGTGGTCATCGCTTCAGTCGGATCAATGACCAAATGACCGCCTGATTTTAACGGTACTTTACGCTCAAGGGCTTTTTGAATTTCGTCTTCAATACCGTACAGATCAAAAATCGGACGCTCGCCGGGATAATGCTCAACTCGGTCAGCAATTTCCGGCATCAATTCGCCAACAAACTGCAGAGCTTTTTGCAGCGTTTCACGCGAATCAATCCGCACTTTTTCTGTATGTTCAGCAGCTAAGTCACGCAGTGTACGCAACGGCAAAGAAAGCTCTTCATAGATCACCGTCGGTGCACCACAGACTTTCATTTGCTCACGCACTTGCTCCCATAAGCGGTGCAAGTACCGAATATCTACCATAATGGCTGATATATCTGCACCTTCAGTGGCGGTGCGAATAATAAAACCGCCCTGATCTTCAAGCCCTTCACTGGCCAAGCATTCAGTCACCGCTTGTTTTAAACGCTCACGCTCAGTTTCTTCTTCAATCTTAAGGGAGACACCAATATGGCGGCTGCTGGGCATATACACCAAATAGCGCGAGGGAATCGATAGGTTAGTAGTCAAACGTGCGCCCTTGCTACCAATTGGGTCTTTGGTGACTTGTACAACCAGTGCTTGGCCTTCATGCACTAAACCACTGATACCTTCACCCGTGACACCTTCGCGACCCATAATATCAGCAGCATGGATAAAGGCTGCGCGCGACAAGCCAATATCAACAAAGGCTGCTTGCATACCCGGCAAGACACGGACAATTTTACCTTTATAGATATTACCGACAATACCGCGACGCTGAGTACGCTCAACATGCACTTCTTGTAATACGCCATTTTCAACCACAGCCACACGTGATTCCATTGGCGTGATATTGATTAGAATTTCTTCACTCATGATGCTCTCAGTCTAAAGCATGGATGTGCACGACCTATTGAACGCAATGCCACAAGATATAGGCTGTGCAAAAAAGCCAGCACCTTGCATAAAACACACTACGACGCAGAAGACTACAACGTTATCCTAACTACAGCGAACAATGTAAGACCCCAACTACCGCTTACGACAACAAGAGCATCAAGATGTTACCGCGGCCTATTTAGCTTAAGCCACGCAAACGTTTTACATTATTGAGTAACAGAAATAACCAAGGCCAAAGTAAGCAGCTGACCAAGACCGGTACAATATAATAACTCAGCTCCGGTCGTACGCCAGATAACGTACTCAACCAGAGTAAAACCAACTGTGCCACACCATAAATAACCAATAAAGCACAGGACTGCTGCCATAAAGGGAATAACTTAATGCGCTGCTGCAGGGTTAATACTAAAAACACCACCAGCATTAAAACTAAGGCATGCTGACCAAATAAGGTGCCATATAAGACATCTTGCGCAATCCCTAAGCTCCAAGCCGTTAGCAAGCCTACCTGATGCGGGTAGTTGATCGCCCAAAACGTAAGCACCAGCGCTAACCATAAAGGTCTAGCCATTTCTAAGTGCTCTGGCATGGGTGCTACAGACAGTAATAGAGCAATAAGTAACGTAGCCCACATAATGGCTACACCCCGACCTAATAATGCACTCACCTATTGAGCCTCCACTGCTGTCGTTTCTGTTGCCTTCAGCAGCTGCTTAGCATCTTCTAAAGCGTTCTCGACCTCTTTATCTAAGCCGTGCCTTGAGCCTTTGCCATCACTAAATACCAGAAGCAAATAACGACTACGGTTCAAGTTAGCAGCAGGCAGCGCTTGTATACGCGTAAAAGGCTGGCCCGTATTACGCTGTACTTCACTGACCACAGCCACCGGATAACCGACTGGAAAACGCTGGCCCATACCCGAAGTGACTAATAAATCACCCTCGCGAATATCAGCTGTGTCCGTGACATAGCGCAACTCGATCGACTCAAGATCACCCGTACCACTGGCAATCGCACGCAAGCCATTACGGTTGACCTGCACAGGAATACTGTGATTACTGTCGGTTATCAGTAAAATTCGAGAACTGTAGGGCATCACCTCAACCACTTGGCCCATGACACCGCGCGCATCTAGCACCGGCTGACCTAAAGTCACACCACTGCTGCTGCCGCGATTAATAAGAACACGATGTGTATGAGGATTGGGATCAATACCAATTAATTCCGCGACTAAAACACGGTCATCAATTAAGGCCGAAGAGTTGAGTAGCTCACGCAAACGCACATTTTGCTCAGTCAGCGTGGCGAGCTTTTGTAAACGACGCTGCATCAGCAAGGTTTCTGCACGCAGCTGTTCGTTTTCAGCCAGCAAATCAGTACGGCTACTAAACATTTGCAAACTATCTGTCCATGCGCGCACAGGCAGATCACCCAGCCAGTACAAAGGGGTGAGCACCATTCCTAAACTGCTACGCACGGGCTTAAGCAACTCAAGCCGCGCATCAACAAAGATTAATGCAACTGAGAAACAGGTGAGAATTAAAAAACGTGTACTTAATACAGTGGTTTTAGCAAATAATGGCTTAATGATGCATCCTCGACGACTTAACTGCGCAACAGTGCAAAACTATTGACAGTTAAGGTTAGAATAAACACGCTATGAACACTGTGTAGTTATTCTTAGCGTGCTTACTCAGCTGATAGTAAATCCATCGAATTAGTATCCATCATTTCTAAAGCGCGTCCACCACCCAAAGCAACACAGTTTTTTGGATTTTCAGCCACAATCACTGGCAAACCCGTTTCTTGTGCAATCAGCTTATCCATATCACGCAATAAAGCACCACCACCGGTCAGCACTAAACCACGCTCAGCAATATCTGCAGCCAACTCAGGCGGAGACTGCTCAAGCGCACTTTTCACTGCTTGCACAATCGCTGCGAGAGATTCTTGCAATGCTTCTAATACTTCATTGGAATTTAGAGTAAAGCTACGTGGGATACCTTCAGCCAGGTTGCGGCCACGCACATCAAATTCTAATAATTCGCCGCCTGGAAATGCTGCACCAATTTCTTGTTTAATACGCTCAGCTGTCGACTCACCAATTAAGCTGCCGTAGTTACGGCGCACATAACTGATAATAGCCTCATCAAAACGATCACCACCAACACGTACAGATTCGGCGTACACCACACCATTAAGTGAAATCAAAGCAATCTCGGTGGTACCACCACCAATATCAACCACCATCGAACCACGTGCTTCATCCACTGGCAAACCTGCACCAATCGCAGCAGCCATCGGCTCTTCAATCAAAAACACTTCACGTGCACCGGCACCCAAAGCTGACTCACGAATCGCACGTCGCTCAACCTGAGTGGATTTGCACGGTACACAAATCAAAACCCGTGGACTGGGTTGTAGAAAGCTGTTTTCGTGCACTTTATTGATAAAGTACTGCAGCATTTTTTCACACACACTAAAATCGGCAATCACACCGTCTTTCATCGGGCGAATGGCACAAATATTACCCGGAGTACGTCCTAGCATACGCTTGGCATCGGTACCGACAGCAACCACACTTTTTTGGTTGCCACGCGTACGGATCGCGACGACAGATGGTTCGTCTAAGACAATACCGCGCTCACGTACATAAATAAGGGTGTTGGCAGTTCCTAAATCAATGGATAAATCACTGGAAAACATGCCGCGTAATTTCTTAAACATGGGATCAATAACCCTAGGCAACGCGCAATGGAAACGCTAATTAAAAAATAATAGGAAACTCTAACAATCATCGTCCTTTTGAGCAAGGTACGCACTGTGATAGATTAGCACTTTATTGACATCGATATGATGCAACTGGCTTATAGATACAGCAATCAATAGATTGTTCCCTTTGACTGCTTAAATTCGCCGACACACATTCTTTACCAAGGAGATCCTCACATGGCAATTGAACGCTGCGACGTGGAAAAACTTGCGCACTTGGCTCGACTGGGTCTTGATGACGCACAAATCGATAAAAGCACGACTTCCTTAAATGCCGTCCTCGACATGATCAATGCCATGCAAGCGGTCGACACAGACACTATCACTCCATTGGCCAACCCGCTGGAAATCCACCAGCGTTTACGCCCTGATACTGTCACAGAAAGCAACCACCGTGATGACTACCAAGCCCTCGCACCTGCTGTAGAAAACGGCTTATACCTGGTACCCAAAGTCATCGATTAAGGACGTATTTGTCATGCATCAACTTAGCTTAGCCACTATCTCTAAAGCACTGGCTGCCAAGCAGTTTTCTGCTCGCGAGCTGACCAGTCATTTATTAACCCGTATTGAGCAACTTGATCCACAGCTCAATAGCTTTATTACTGTCACTCAAGACGCGGCTTTACAACAAGCCGACGCTGCAGACAGTCTGCGTAATAATGGCAACACATCGCCATTGCTGGGCGTGCCTTTAGCGCACAAAGACTTATTCTGCACCGCCGGGGTACGCACCAGTTGCGCCTCAAAAACGCTGGATAATTTTGTCGCACCCTATAACGCTGCCGTCGTCGAGAAACTTAATACTGCCGGTTGCGTCAGCTTAGGCAAGCTGAATATGGATGAATTCGCGATGGGTTCATCCGGCGAAACCAGTTTTTATGGCGCCAGCAAAAACCCATGGGACACTAGCCGGATACCCGGTGGTTCATCCAGCGGTAGCGCCGTGGCTGTTGCTGCGCGCTTAGTGCCTGCAGCAACCGGTAGCGACAGCGGTGGTTCAATCCGTCAGCCTGCTGCCTTTACTGGCCTAACCGGCATCAAGCCTACCTATGGCCGCATCTCACGCTGGGGCATGACCGCCTATGCGTCAAGTTTTGATCAAGCAGGCTTTTTAGCGCATAGCGCTGAAGACTGCGCACTGCTGCTGCAAGCCTCTGCAGGCTTTGATGAGCGCGATTCAACCAGCGCCCAGCAACCTGTGGATGATTACGTTGCCGCCTTAATGCAACCGCTCAAAGGTTTACGCATTGGTTTGCCACAAGAGTACTTCTGCAGCAGCCTTGATGCTCGGATTGGTGATGTCGTTAACACTGCCATTGAGCAACTCAAGCAGTTGGGTGCAACCTTTGTAGATATCAGCCTGCCGTCATTGCCGCACGCCGTGCCTGCTTATTATGTGATTGCCTCAGCTGAAGCATCCACCAACTTAGCGCGCTTTGACGGTGTACGTTTTGGTCACCGCTGTGACGATCCAAAAGACTTAGAAGATCTGTACTTACGCTCACGTGACGAAGCCTTTGGCGAAGAAGTGAAGCGTCGCATTATGATGGGCACCTATGCGCTATCAACTGGTTATTACGATGCCTACTATTTAAAAGCGCAAAAAATCCGTCGTTTAATTAAAAATGACTTTGTCAGCGCCTTTAAAGATGTCGACCTGATTCTTGGTCCAACGACACCGAATCTGCCTTGGCACTTAGGTAGCAAGGTCAATGACCCTGTGGCTGCCTATTTAGAAGATATTTATACTGTGCCGGCTAACTTGGCGGGTATTCCAGGCCTATCCATGCCAGCGGGCATGATTGATGGCTTACCGGTCGGCGTACAGCTGCAAGCTCCGTACTTCGAAGAAGCACGTATGCTGCAAGTCGCACACCAATTTCAACAACACACTGCTTGGCACACTAACGCGCCAGCCGGATTCTGAGGACGACTCACATGCAATGGGAAACCGTGATCGGGCTGGAAATCCACGCACAGCTCGCAACTCATACTAAAATATTTTCTGGCAGCGCCACCGCCTTTGGTGCCGAGCCGAATACTCACGCCAGCTTAATTGACCTGGCGATGCCGGGTACCTTACCGGTACTCAACCAAGAGGCCGTGCGTATGGCCTGTATGTTTGGTTTAGCGGTGGATGCACATATCGCCGAGCACAATATTTTTGCACGCAAAAACTACTTCTATCCAGATCTACCTAAAGGCTACCAAACCAGCCAAATGGATGATCCGATTGTCGGTCTAGGCCATCTGGATATCCCTCTGGAAGATGGCAGCATTAAACGTGTTGGCATTACCCGTGCGCACCTTGAAGAAGATGCGGGGAAAAGTTTGCACGAAGACTTTAGCGGCATGACCGGTATTGACCTCAACCGTGCTGGCACCCCGCTGCTGGAAATCGTTTCTGAGCCAGAGCTGAGCAACGCTAAAGAAGCCGTGGCTTATGCTAAAGCGATTCACACCTTAGTGCGTTACTTGAACATCTGTGACGGCAATATGGCTGAAGGCTCATTCCGTTGTGACTGTAACGTGTCAGTGCGCCCCAAAGGTCAAACTGAACTGGGTACACGTACAGAAATTAAGAACGTGAACTCCTTTCGCTTTATTGAGCGCTCAATCAATCATGAAATTCAACGTCAAATTGAATTGATTGAAGACGGCGGCAAGGTCGTACAAGAAACCCGTCTCTATGATGCTAATAAAGACGAAACCCGCTCCATGCGCAGTAAAGAAGAAGCCAACGACTACCGCTACTTCCCTTGCCCTGACTTACTGCCAGTGCATATTCCGCGCGACATGCTGGATCACTTACGCACTCAACTGCCTGAGTTGCCCACACAGAAACGTGAGCGTTTTGAGACAGCCTTTGGCTTATCCACCTACGACGCCAGCGTCTTATCTGCCAGCCGTGAAATGGCCGACTACTTTGAAGCGGTAGAAAAGATTTGCCAAGACGCTAAATTAGCGACCAACTGGGTGATGGGTGATCTCTCCGGTCTACTCAATAAAGAAAACTTGGAGATCACAGAATCGCCTGTCAGCGCCGAACAACTGGGCGGCATGCTTTTGCGTATTAAAGACAACACCATCTCTGGCAATATTGCCAAAAAAGTGTTTGAAGCAATGGCCCAAGGCAAAGGTGATGCTGATCAGATTATTGAGCAGCAAGGCCTCAAACAAGTCACCGACAGCGGCGCTATCGAAGCCATGTTGGATGAAGTGCTTGCAGCCAACGCTGAACAACTTGAGCAGTACCGCGCCAGCGATGAAAACAAACGTGGCAAAATGTTTGGTTTCTTCGTCGGTCAGGCGATGCGCGCATCCAAGGGCAAAGCCAACCCGCAACAAGTCAATGAGTTACTTAAGAAAAAGCTTGATCAGTAATTCATAAGCCGCACTGCAGCTGGTCTTCAATGGCCAGTTGCATCGGCACTTTTTGCACCATTCCAGGAACTGTATTATGCGCATTTATGTGCTGCTTGCTGCGCTGCTATTTTTAGGCGCTTGCTCATCACACCGCACCAGCCCGGACACCACACAGAGTGGCCAAGCATCATGGTACGGCCCTCAGCATCATGGTAAAAAAACCGCCAGTGGCGAACGCTTCAACCAGAACAAACTGACTGCTGCCCATCGCACCTTAGCCTTTGGTACTCGCGTCAAAGTCACTAATATGCATAACAACAAAAATGTCACAGTACGCATCAATGATCGCGGCCCATTCAGCAAAGGCCGAGTGATTGACTTATCCCGCGCTGCAGCAAAAAAAATCGATATGATCAATAGCGGTGTCGCCCCCGTACAGCTGCAAGTACTGCGCTAAAAATTTCTCTTAAAATCCCATTACCGCAGCTTCACAACCTGCTAATCTAGCGGCCATTACAACGTAAAGAGTCGGAGTCACCGCATGTCCTTGCAAATGTTTATCTACCTGATTGGCGGCTTTATCTTGCTGGTACTCGGCGCGGAAGTGCTGGTACGCGGGGCCGCTCGTTTGGCTGCACGCTTTGGTATTTCACCACTGATTATTGGCCTCACTGTGGTGGCCTTTGGTACCAGCGCACCAGAAATGGCGGTGAGTACGCAATCGGCTTTTCTTGGCCAAGGCGATATTGCTATTGGCAATGTGATTGGCAGTAATCTGTTCAACGTGCTGGTGGTGTTAGGTTTATCTGCTTTAATCGCACCTTTATTAGTCTCACATCGACTGGTGCGTATTGATGTGCCTATTATGATTGCCGCTGGCTTTTTAGCTTGGCTGTTGGCCTTGGATGGCAGCTACAACCGCTTAGACGGCTTGATTTTATTTTCTTGCATTGTTGCTTATACCAGCTACTTAATTATCAGCAGTTTAAAAGCTTGGAAAGCAGGCAAAGTCATTGATATTGATGATGAGTACAGCGCACAGGTCAACCCCAGTCGCTTTGCTCCATTGATTAATCTGACGTACATCTTGGCCGGTTTAGCTTTACTGGTGGTCGGCTCTAACCTATTAGTCAGCGGTGCTGTCAGTTTAGCGCAAGCACTGGGCCTATCTGAATTGGTGATTGGCTTAACTATTATCGCTGTAGGCACCTCGCTGCCAGAGCTTGCCACCTCGCTGATTGCCGTTTGGAAAGGTGAGCGTGATATTGCTGTGGGTAATATCGTCGGCAGTAACTTATTTAATCTACTGGCGGTATTAGGCTTGGCCGGCTTGGTCTCACCTGAAAGTATCTCCGTTGCCCGCAGCGCCATTGAGTTTGATTTCCCTGTGATGATGGCCGTATTGGTCGCCTGCTTACCGATTTTCTTTGCCGGTTACAGCATTAATCGCTGGGAAGGTGCACTGTTTTTAGGCTACTACATCGCCTATACCGCTTACCTGATCATGCAAAGCAATGGCGAATCCTTTGCCAGCACCTTTGCTGATGCCATGCTTGGCTATGTGGTACCGTTAACTGCTATTACTGTATTTGTGATTGCAGCGCGTGCTTGGCGTATTCAGCGCGGCTTACCTGAAAACAAATAAACTCAAGGCGTGTTAACACAACAACACGCCCTGTTCAGCGTTTTAATACAATGAGTGTTATATGGCCAAACGTACTCTTAATCGCCGCCAAGGCTGGCGTGTTAATAAAATCCAAGACGAACGCCTTGCGCGTGCCGCCAAACGTGAAGAGCGCACGTTGGAAGAACTTGAAGGTGGCGATTTAGGTGAAGAACAGCACGGCCTAGTCATTGCACACTTTGGCGTGCAAGTTGAAGTCGAAGCCGAATCACCTGAACTGGCCGGCCAAACCTATCGTTGCTACTTGCGCGCTAACTTACCTGCGCTGGTCACCGGTGATCGCGTGGTATGGCGTCCGGGTAATCAAGGCCTCGGCGTTATTGTTGCGCAATTACCGCGTCACAGTGAGTTACGCCGCCCAGATTCACGCGGCACATTAAAGCCTGTCGCGGCCAACGTTGATCTGATTGTGATTGTCTTTGCACCGCTGCCTGAACCGCACGCCAACTTAATTGACCGCTATATTATTGCTGCAGAGCACGCCGGTATTAAGCCGCTGTTACTGCTGAATAAATCTGACTTACTTGACCCCAGCGGTGAGTCGCGCGCGCATAACTTACTCAACACCTACCATTCACTGGGTTATCCACTGCTGGAAGTCTCTGCCTATTCCGGTGATGGTCTGGAAAAACTGCAAGCGCAACTCAATGATCAAGTCAGCGTTTTTGTTGGCCAGTCAGGTGTAGGTAAATCTTCTTTGGTCAACCGCTTACTGCCCGATACAGACACGCGTGTTGGTGCACTGTCTGAGTTGACCGGCAAAGGTACACATACGACAACAACGGCACGCTTATTTCACTTCCCAGCTGGCGGTCAATTGATTGACTCACCGGGTATCCGTGAATTTGGCTTGGGTCACGTCAGCGTGGCTGATGTTGAAGCAGGCTTTATTGAGTTTCAGGAACACTTAGGTCTGTGTCGCTTTCGTAACTGCAGCCATGAGCATGAGCCAGGTTGTGCGTTACTGGCGGCTGTTGAAGCGGGTCAAATCCACCCACAACGTTTAGCCAGTTTCAAACATATTATCAGTGGCATCAATACTGAAAAGCACTAAGTAGCTACAGCCCTAGGTCAATCGACTAGGGCTATTGATTAACTAATTGACTACCTCTTCAAACTGTAAAACGCCCTGCTCAAACACATTGACCCGCTCACGTAGCGGTTTTTCAGCTGGCTCAGCACTCGCGTCTATCGCCTCAGCTTGGTCAGACGCTTCATCCTCCACACCTTCGATAGCCTGCTGAGCACGTTTAGTCAGCACTAAAATATCAATACGTCTATTACTCGGACTGTATGGGTCAGCCTGGTCAAATAATGTTGATGAGGCATAGCCGGCAACGCGTGCAACTTTCTCATCATTTAAACCACCGGCATGCAATGCACGTCGCGCAGCATTGGCACGGTTGGCTGACAACTCCCAGTTACCAAAGCCCGAATTACTGGCAAAAGGCTTCGCGTCAGTGTGACCACCGATACTGATCTTATTCGGCACGGCGCGCATGGTATCAGCCATGATATAGAGAATATCTTCGAAATAAGGCTGTAAACGCGCACTGCCTAAGTCAAACATCGGACGGTTGGCAGCATCGGCAATCTGAATACGTAAGCCATCACGCGAAACATCCATCAGAATCTGATCTTTGTAAGGCCGCAAAGCAATGTCATCGTTAATTTTTCGCTGCAATTCAACCAGCAACATATCGAAACGCTCAAGCTCTAACTGTTCAAATAGCTTCTCAGTCTGCTGTTCAGTTAGGGTCTGCGGATCTAAGGAGCTTTCAGCACTGATTTCAGGATTTAAGGTCTGATCAGGTGCAGGCGTGGGTGTACCACCTAAATCAATCACATAGGGGCTGCCACTTTCCGAGAAACCAATGGGGTCTTGGAAATAACCCGAAATGGCTTTTTTTTGCTCGGGAGTCGTAGAAGACATCAGCCACATCACCAAGAAAAATGCCATCATCGCGACAGCAAAGTCAGCAAAGGCAATTTTCCATGCGCCACCATGGTGGCCCGCAGCAATTTTCTTAACGCGTTTAACGATGATCGGCTGATTGGTATCCATAATAATTAGCCGCCTCGTACAGCTTGTTCCAATTCAGCAAAGGTTGGGCGATGTCCTCCAAATAGCACTTTACGACCAAACTCAACAGCCAAACTGGGTGGCATACCCGAGGCTGACGCCACTAAGGTTGCCTTAATCGCCTCATACAAATTCAGTTCTTCTTTAGCGTCATGCGCCAAACTGGTCGCTAAAGGACCAAAGAAACCATAGGCTGCCAAAATACCCAAGAAAGTACCTACCAAAGCCGCACCAACGTGCTGACCTAAAGCGGCTTGCTCAGCTTCACCTAGCATCGCCATTGTCACAACAATACCCAATACTGCTGCCACAATACCAAAGCCTGGCAAGCCATCAGCAACACTAGTGACCGCATGACTGGGGTGATCGAGGTCTTCTTTAAGGCTGGTGAGTTCCATATCGAACAAACCTTCAAACTCATGCGGCGCCATATTACCCGTGGTCATAATCCGTAAATAGTCACAGACAAACTCGGTCATGCGTTCATCTTTGAGGATAGCTGGATAATTACTAAAAATAGGACTGGAGGCTGGATCTTCAATATCAGCTTCAATGGCCATCATGCCTTCACGACGGCTTTTATTGAGCACTTCGTAAAGCATTTTGAGCACATCTAAATATAAGGCTTTAGTAAAGCGCGAGCTAAACATCGCTAACGACTTTTTAAGCACTTGCATAAAGGTACTGCTGGGGTTGGCTTGCAGAAAAGCCCCCATCGCGGCACCACCAATAATCAGCACTTCAAAGGGCTGAATAATAGAGGCAATTTTTCCGCCTGATAAAACAAACCCGGCTAAAACACTACCGAAAACAACAATGATTCCAATGATTTTTATCATAAGATAAGTCGCACTAATTCCAAAACTAGGTAAAGGATAACAGCCTTTGTAAATATTGGTTACTATGATAAAACCAATACTTCCTGAGGCGCAGTCTTGAGACTGAATATATGACGAGCATACCACCTCACAATAAAAACTTAGATCAGTGGATAAAGCAACTGGACAATACTCGGCTGCCTGTTTATAAAGCGCATCGTGAGCGGGCTTTACATATTTTAAAAAGCCCAAATAAATCATTACGTGATATTGCACAAGTCATCAGTCAAGCGCCCACTATCGCCTTTATTATTATGCGTGAGGCCAACCGCGGTCACAGCTCCCTAGCAGAGCCCGTGCAAACGCTAGAAAACGCTTTATCTCGTCTGGGTTTGCAGCGCTGTGGAGTACTATTAAACAGTCTGATCGATGATGAAGAGTCCAGCATACCTTTTGCATTACGCCAAGTATGGCTGATTGGCCAACATCTTAATGTGCAAGCCATGGGCTTATTTAGCACACGTATGGCGCGTTTCTGGCATGAAATCCATTGGGGCAGCCTACTGTTCTTATCACCCAGCTGGCCGCTACTGACCCGTTACCCTGAGTTTTTTACCGAGTGGGAGCGACGTGTTCTAGGCAACAATGAACCCGCCGTTGATGTCGAACATGAATTACTGGGTATGCCGCTGACCACTCTATGCTTAGGCCTAGCGCAGCATTGGAAACTACCTAACTGGATTATAGAAGGCTATAGCTTACTCAGTGATAATCCACAGATGCTAGTCAAAGCTTTGCATATTGCACGAAAAATAGAACAGCCTTTATTACAGCAACAAAAGCTTGATCAATTGCCGGCCCTCAATAGCTGGCTGAACCGCCCAGCCAACACATTAGTATTTTCCTGTGGTTTAGTCATGGCTGCACACAGTTCGTGGGGCACTGAACAGTGCATTCGCTGGCAGCGTTTAATTAGTTTGTATTTAAAAGATGACCTCGCCACAGTACAGCAAACTACCCACCAACTGGCTGTCAGCCATGCGCGCCGGCAAAGCAATCATGATCTGTGGCATCCTGCACAAGCCTTGCTTTGGCCATGGCACACCCAGCGTTTACGTCAACCCTCAACATCAGCCGACCGCTATGCACCCAGCAATGAAGATTTAAAACAGTGGCGTATTCACTGTACTGAACTGGTGCGCACACCCTGTGCATTTAGCAATCCAGTGCAGTTAATAGAACGTATCAGCCTAGCCTTACAAGCCTGCGGCCTGCAGCGCATTTGTATTATGACCCTCGACCAACAGGCTCAGTATGCAAAAGTCAGCCATGTGCATGGTATTAACGCTAAAGAACTTCCAAGCACATTTGCTCTGGGTACAACGCCTGCAATCAAACACTTCATGACACAACCAACCCACTTACTGATTGACGATAGCAATGCGCCGCGAATCAATCCACAATTGCCAGCTGAACTTATCAGCATATTTGCCGATACACACTGGGTGCTCGCATCACTATCCAACGGCAACCGAGTTGCCATGCTAATCGCCGCAGATCAATTCACCACGGCGCTGCACCCTGTCACGATACAGGGCTTGAAAAAAACATTAGAATATATCCAACGCGCATTGGTACTCTTTAGCTCGCGTAAGCGCTAAGATATAGGAGTGGTGTATCAGCACTCACTATTGAATCGGTGCAATAACATGATGTGCATAATCGATTCATCTACAAGCGCAATCACTCTCTTCTGCTAAACTACTAAGATGACTTTCACATTTATAACAACGGCTAAATAGGGCCCCTAATACATGCAAATCAAGCAGCGTCTATTTATTTTTATGCAATATGTATTGCCTCACCACCTGTTGTCACGTTTGATTGGCAGATTGGCAGAGTGCGAAACCACATGGTTTAAAAACCGCTTAATTGCGTGGTTTGTTAAACGCTATCAAGTGAATATGAGTGAAGCGCAACTAGAAGATCCAAGCGCTTACAAGCATTTTAATGATTTTTTTACTCGAGCACTTAAGCCTGATGCACGCCCGCTCGATGACAGTGAAAAAGCGGTGCTATCACCTGCTGACGGTGTTGTTAGCCAAGTCGGTAGTATTGAGCATGGCCGTATTTTTCAGGCCAAAGGTCACAGCTTTAGTTTAGTCGAACTGCTGGGTGGTGATGCAGAGCGTGCCACGCCTTTTATGGGTGGCAACTTTTCAACCGTCTACTTATCGCCTAAAGATTACCACCGTGTGCATATGCCATTAACAGGGATTTTACGCGAGATGGTTTATATCCCAGGGCGCTTATTTTCTGTCAATCACACCACAGCTGAGAATGTACCTGAATTGTTTGCACGTAATGAGCGTGTTGCCTGCATCTTCGATACAGAACACGGCCCAATGGCCGTCGTGCTAGTCGGCGCAATGATTGTTGCCAGTATTGAAACTGTCTGGGCTGGCATGATCACGCCACCCTTACGCGAATTACGCAGCTATGATTATAGCCAAGCAGCTCGACAACCGATCACGCTAGAAAAAGGCGCTGAACTGGGTCGTTTTAAACTGGGTTCAACTGCAGTCGTCCTGTTTGGACCCGACCATGTCAACTGGGAAAGCGACTTACAGGCAGCCAGTGCAGTTCAAGTGGGCCAACGTATCGCCGTAGAAAATTAGTTACAAGAATGTACAATACGTAATGGCTGCTAGCCATCACTTTAGCTACAGCGAATCTCGGTAATTTAAGTAGGAAAACCAATGGATACACAAATTCAAAAATCACGTTTACAAGTGCCTACACCAGAACAAACAAGATTAGCGTTTTGTAAGCCAAATGCACGTGATTTGAAGTCGTGGATCCAAGACCTGCCCAAAGCCAATATTGGTGAGACTGCGCGCCTCCTATATCAAGCATTGATTGAACTGAACAACTTCAAAACAGATGCCGAGAACCGCGTACAGCTATTAGAGTTATTACGACCAGAAGTGTTATTTATTAACTCTCAGCTGGAAAAGCACTTTTTAAATAACTCAGTCATGCTTGATGAGCGTCCGCAAAAAGTTGCTAACCTGTGCCAAGCATTACAGAACCACCTCACTGTTGGCTATAAATTAGTGATTGTTGAAGCACTGCTGCAGAAAAACTCAGTGCTCGCTTTAGCCCTACAGCGCGCAGCGCACAGTATGTTTATTTCTCAAGTTCGTACTTATCAACTTTACTTTACTGCGCCGCCTCTTTTTTGGCTTGAGCTGAATCAAATCTACAAGCTAGCATCACAGAATAATGTGCATACACAGTTAATTCGCGACCCCATGCTCAGTATGATTTCTGAGCAAAGTGTTCAATCAGCATACAGCTGTGCGCTTTTATTAAGCTGCGCGCGCACCAACCAAATGCGCCAAAGTGATATTGCAATTTTAGCCAATACCCTACCCAGCTGGGTGCTGCTGACTAAACTGCAAAGCGCAGACCTGCCCAGCAGCTTATTTGTAGCAGACCTCAACCATGATGCTCCGCCACGCTACAAAGAGCTGCTGGAACGCGCTCATAGTGAAACTCGAGTAGGTCTTAATACTCAGGAATTAGCTGAAGCACTGGTGCGCCATCAGCAATCCTTTGGCGATAAAAGCGTTAAGCACAAAATTGCTTTACCTGACAATATGTCCAGCACGCTTCTCGCTCAGCTGTGTAGCGCTTGGGACAATATTGCAAAACGTGATTTCCAGCGCACTAGCAGCCAAGGCGTGTTACAAATTTGTCTGGGTATGAGTGCAGTGCATTACTACTTATCCGGCCAAGAACCTTTTGAAGAAACGCTTAAGTCACTCCAAGTTGGCTTGGTTCAATACAAAACCGACAACGCCGAGCGTGATATTTGGGACAGTGCCAATGATACTAAACCAGACACTGAGTTCAACCCTTTACAGGTCGACTTGATCGAGTATGGCAGCCTACCCACATTAGGCAGCACAGCCTATAAAAACGATGCTCAAGCACCTACAGCATTGTACCCAACACATTCATTAGATATCGTTAACAGTAGCCCAGGTGGCTACTGTTTAGCATGGCACAACACCGTGCCCCCTCAGCTCCAAGCGGGAGAACTCATTGCTATATGCCAGGTCGAAAATAACGACTGGTCAACCGCTCTGATTCGCTGGATTCGCCAAGTTGATACTGCAGTTACACAAATGGGCATTGAACTGATTGCACCCAACGCTCAGCCCTGCGGCTTACAACTTCTGCGTAATAACGAAACATCCAGCCATTTCTTACGTGCTTTATTGGTCCCGGAAATCCCAGCTTTAGCACAACCTGCAAGCGTTATAGCCCCACGCATCCCCTTTCAAGAAGGACATAAAGTTGCTATTAACCAGCAAGGTACAGAGCTTAAAGCCACACTGAAAAAACGTACAATGCATACTGGCAGCATCAGTCAATTTGAATACCACGTCACAACCCCTATCAAATCCGCTGAGACCCAAACAACGGCAGAAACAATAGATAGCCCGCAGGGCGAAGACTTTGATTCTCTGTGGAATTCGCTTTAAATACAGCCAACCTACTTTGATACCAGCGGCAATAAGACTACAAAGCAAAATGTTTAAGCGTGCAACATCACACAAGCATTTTTTATCACAATGAGCCTACCGCTTTATCCATTAGGATAGAGCGGGTATCATAGGCCATCTCATTTTATTCATTTTTACGCAGCGCGCAGGCTGGGCAATCCATGTCTATGGTTCGTATTGGTTCCTACACATTAGCTAACAACCTGATTCTCGCGCCGATGGCTGGCGTTACTGATCGTCCACAACGTCAATTATGTGCACGTTTTGGTGCAGGTTTAACCGTCTCAGAAATGCTCACCAGTGACACCAGTCTGTGGTCGAGCCGTAAATCGAGCCTACGCTTATTAACTGACAGTGATCCTGAACCGCGCTCAATGCAAATTGCCGGTGCAGATCCAGCTATGCTGGCCCATGCAGCGCAGCAATGTGTAGCTTTAGGCGCGCATATTATTGATATTAATATGGGCTGCCCTGCGAAAAAAGTATGTAATAAAGCCGCAGGGTCTGCCTTGCTGAAAGATGAGCAGTTGGTCAGTGAAATTTTGCAAGCGGTGCGCGCTGCCGTTGATGTGCCTGTGACTTTAAAAATCCGTACCGGTTGGGATCAAGCGAATAAAAACGGTGTTACTATTGCTACAATTGCCGAGCAAGCGGGCATCAATGCACTTGCGGTACATGGCCGCACACGCGCAGACCGCTACAATGGTGACGCCGAATACGATACTATTGCGCTTATTAAGCAGGCCGTATCGATTCCAGTCTTTGCCAATGGCGATATAGACAGCCCTTTGAAGGCCCAGCAGGTCCTCAAACATACTGGTGCAGACGGCTTATTAATTGGTCGCGCAGCACAAGGAAGGCCGTGGATTTTTCAGGAAATAAACCATTTTCTCACCACGGGAGAGTTACTGCCGGCTATCAGTTTAAACGCATTAGAGTCAATTCTGCTTGAACATCTTGAGCTGTTACATGCGTTCTATGGCCAGCCTATGGGTGTGCGTATCGCTAGAAAACACACTCACTGGTACTTAGCATCATTGCCAGGGGCACCACAATTTCGTACAACGTTTAATCAGCTGGATTGTGAAGAATTACAAAAACACCATATTCAGGTATTTTTTGATCACCTTCGTATTCTAGGCTTAACAGACGCTGCATGATTCTAATGATAAAACGTTCCGTTATGAGATATCTGTCGTGACAAAAACTACTATGCCGCTTATGACCATCAGCAACAGTGAACACTTGACCTTACGTGCATGTGTTGAAAAAACGCTGCACGAGTACTTTGCCCATTTAGATGGTGCGCACGTCAATGATGTCTATAACTTAGTGCTTAGCGAAGTTGAAGCACCTTTATTTGCTTCAGTAATGCAACATGTACAAGGCAACCAAACGCGCGCCTCAGAAATGCTCGGTTTAAACCGTGGCACCTTGCGTAAAAAGCTTAAGCAGTACAATCTTCTTTAAAATATAACCCTGCGCGCCCCTCTTATGAGGTTATGTGCAGTTTGCCGTTTATAGTTAGGAAACCTAATGACTGACCACACTTCAAAAACGCCTATTCGTCGCGCACTGATCAGTGTCTCTGATAAAACTGGTATTGTTGAATTCGCGCAAGCGCTAGACGCTTTAGGCGTTGAGATTCTATCGACAGGCGGCACTTTTAAATTACTCAAAGATAACGCTATTCCTGCGATTGAAGTGGCCGACTACACCGGCTTTGCTGAAATGATGGATGGCCGGGTTAAAACTCTGCACCCAAAAATTCATGGTGGCATTTTAGGTCGTCGTGATATTGACGCAGCCATTATGACCGAACACGGTATTAAGCCGATTGATTTAGTCGCAGTGAATCTCTACCCTTTTGCCGCAACAGTAGCCAAGTCAGGTTGCACTTTGCCGGATGCGATTGAGAATATCGATATCGGCGGCCCCACCATGGTACGCAGCGCTGCAAAGAACCATAAAGATGTGGCGATTGTGGTCAACACTAGCGACTACAGCATGATTATCGAAGGCCTGAAACAAGGCGGACTGAGCTATGCACAGCGCTTTAATCTTGCGCTAAAAGCCTTTGAGCATACCGCTGCCTACGACGGCATGATTGCTAACTATTTAGGCACCATTGATCAGGCGGCTGAAACACTCAGCACCGAACAACGCAGCACTTTCCCGAACACCTTTAATAGCCAGTTTATTAAAGCGCAAGATATGCGTTACGGTGAAAACCCACACCAAAGTGCGGCGTTTTATACTGAAGCCAATCCACAAGAAGCCAGCATTGCCAGCGCAATACAACTGCAAGGTAAAGAGCTGTCGTTTAATAACGTTGCCGATACCGATTCTGCACTTGAGTGTGTGAAAAGCTTTGTTAAACCCGCTTGTGTGATTGTGAAGCACGCCAACCCATGCGGCGTTGCTGTAGCGACTGACGCAGAAGGCGGTATTCGTAAGGCTTACGATTTAGCCTACGCTACCGATAGCGAATCAGCGTTTGGCGGTATTATTGCGTTTAACCGTGAGCTTGATGCTGAAACTGCACAAGCCATTGTTGACCGTCAGTTTGTTGAAGTGATTATTGCTCCTAGCATCAGCCAAGCAGCACGTGACATCGTTGCTAGTAAAGCCAACGTGCGCTTATTAGAGTGCGGCCAGTGGCCGGCTGAGCGTAGCGCTAGCCTAGATTACAAGCGTGTGAATGGCGGCCTACTAGTACAAAGCCGTGATATTCAAATGATCACTGCTGATGACCTGAAAATTGTCACGCGTCGCGCACCGACCGAGCAAGAAATCCATGATTTAATTTTTGCTTGGAAAGTGGCTAAATTCGTTAAATCTAACGCCATTGTCTATGCGAAAAACCGTCAAACCATCGGTGTCGGCGCAGGCCAAATGAGCCGCGTCAACTCTGCACGTATTGCTGCGATCAAAGCGGAACAAGCCAACTTAGAAGTTGCGGGTGCAGTGATGGCCTCTGATGCTTTCTTCCCCTTCCGTGATGGTTTAGATAACGCTGCTAAAGTCGGTATCCGTGCAGTCATCCAGCCCGGTGGTTCAATGCGTGATGCTGAAGTGATTGCTGCAGCAGACGAAGCTGATATTGCTATGGTATTTACTGGCATGCGTCACTTCCGCCATTAATTGCTCCTTAAAGG
>DASRNZ010000037.1:0-5866 GCA_035647155.1 Thiopseudomonas sp. | reverse complement strand
GCACCGACGAGCTTAAAGCCCAAGTTGAGCAACTGACAGTAGGCGCTGCACAAGCCAAACAGGCTTTAGCCGCCGCAACAGCTGCAGCGCCAGCACCGAGCAAACCGGCTGATGATGATATTAAACGTTTAAAAATCGCAGCCAGCATGGCCCAAGTGGCGCTACGTAAAGCGCAAAAACAATTAGACACTCACGGCACCGATGAGCTTAAAACTCAAGTTGAGCAATTGACTCTGAGTGCTGAACAAGCCAAGCAGGCTTTAGCCGCTGCTACGGCCGCAGCGCCAACTACAGATGCGCCCGCTACAACTGAAAAACCAGCGAAGCCTGAACTCAGCGCTGCCGAACAAGCCTTAAAAAAGGCCAAAATTGAAATGGCGATGAAACGCGCTGCACTGCGTAAAGCTGAACGCAATGAAGCGGATACCGACACATTAGCAGCCCTGCAAGCCGAACTGACTCAAGCTGAGCACAACTTAGCTGAACTTAATCAATCCTAAGCAGGCGCCTTACAACGTCCTGCTTGTGCAACACATTTGGAGTACCGATGACTCTGCCCCGCATAACCTCACCGCACGCGACCGGTGCTAATCGCACTCAGCGCGTGATGCTGTTGGTGATCGCCGCTACGCTGCCTGGCATTTTGGCACTGAGCTATTTCTTTGGTATCGGCCCGCTGCTGAATATTGTCTTAGCCTGCGGTTTTGCCCTGCTGTTTGAAGCGGCCATCCTTGCTCTGCGCAAACGTCCGCTAGCATTCTTCTTAAAAGACGGCAGCGTGTTAGTCACCGGCTTGCTATTAGCATTGGCCTTACCGCCCTACTCGCCCTGGTGGTTAATCGCTGTGGCCACAGGTTTTGCCGTGGTGTTTGGTAAACAACTCTTTGGCGGACTGGGCCAAAATCCATTTAACCCTGCCATGCTGGGTTATGTTGTGGTGTTAGTCTCCTTCCCAGTGGATATGACCCTTTGGCCTAGCGCGCATAGCATCGATGCCATGGCTGGCTTGCAACATGTATTTTTCGGCCAAGCCTTTCCCGATGCGTGGAGCCAAGCCACAGTACTGGATGTTATTAAGACCAATAACAGCCTCACCCTAGAAGAACTCTGGCGCGACAATACTGCCTTTGGCGTCTTCGCCGGTTACAGCAGCGAATGGGTGAATCTAGCTTTTTTACTTGGCGGCCTATTTCTACTGCGCAAAAAACTCTTTAGCTGGCATGCACCACTGGGCATGCTCGCCGCGCTATGTGTTATGAGTATTGTCTTTTGGAACGGTAGCGGCTCAGACTCCCACGGCTCGCCACTCTTTCATCTACTCAGCGGCGCGACCATGCTCGGTGCTTTCTTTATTGTCACTGACCCAGTGAGCAGCGCCACTAGTGTGCAAGGTCGTTTGATCTTTGGCGTCGGCGTGGGTGTACTGATTTATATTATTCGCGCTTGGGGCGGCTATCCTGATGGCGTCGCTTTTGCCGTTTTACTGATGAATCTCTGTGCGCCGACCATCGACTACTTCACCCGTCCACGCACTTATGGTCATAAAACCGCCAAACGCGGCTTTAAGGCGGGAGAATAATAATGCTGCCAGAAATCACTCGCTCCATGGTTAAAAACAGTTTGGTATTAGCACTATTTGCTGCTGTTACAGTAGCTGTCGTGGCGATCACCCAACAATCCACCGAGTCACGTATTGCTGAAGCTGAGCGCGCAGCACAAATTCGCGCTCTAGGTGAAATCTTACCCGCACACAGCTACGACAACGCCTTACTCGATAGCGTTATTTACTTAAATGAATCCTTGCTCGGTCATCGTAAAGATACACCTGCTTATTTAGCCAGCGTCGACGGTCAACCCGCCGCTGTCATTCTGCAAGCCAATGCACCCGACGGTTATAGCGGTACTATTAGTCTGCTGATTGGCATTATGGTCGACGGCACCCTCAGCGGTGTACGCGTGATTCAGCATAAAGAAACCCCCGGTCTAGGCGATGCCATTGATCTGGCCAAAAGCACATGGATTACCAGCTTTAATGGTAAAAGCTTAAATAATCCAAACGAGCGCGGCTGGGCAGTGAAAAAAGACCACGGCGACTTTGATCAGTTTGCCGGTGCCACTATTACCCCCCGTGCAGTGGTGACTGCGGTACATAAAGCACTGCAGTATTTTGACCATAATCACGCTGAACTTTTTGCCCAATTACCCACAGCGGAGACGCAACCATGAATCCGTCATTTCGCGAGATCACCATCAACGGCCTGTGGAAAAACAACCCCGGGCTCGTGCAGTTACTCGGTTTGTGCCCTTTGCTAGGTACCAGTAACTCAACGGTGAACGCTTTAGGTTTAGCCATCGCCACGGCACTGGTACTGATTTGCTCCAACGCCGCAGTATCGTTAATCCGTAATGCAGTGACCAATGCCGTGCGCTTACCCGCCTTTGTAATGATTATTGCGGCACTGACCACCTGCATTGAACTACTGATGCAAGCCTTCACCTACGAGCTGTTTCAGATTCTGGGGATTTTTATTCCACTGATTACCACCAACTGCGTCATTCTCGGACGAGCTGAAGCCTTCGCCGCCAAAAACTCCATGCTGCGCTCTAGCTACGATGGCTTGGTGATGGGTGTGGGCTTTGGTTTAGTCCTGGTGATTATCGGTGCAACGCGCGAACTGCTCGGCACTGGTATGTTATTTACCAATATGCACTTGTTGTTTGGCAGCATCGCTGAGCACTGGCAAGTGGTGGTATTCGAGGATTATAAAGGCTTTTTACTGGCTATTTTACCGCCCGGTGCCTTCTTGGTTTTAGGCTTACTGATTGCCTTAAAAAACTGGATTGATCAGTACTACACCGAACATATCGCTAGCAAAGCAGAAGCTGCCGCACCCGCAGTCAGTCGTCGTGTACGTGTCACTGGCGTAGTGGACTAAGGCGGCGAAGATGGAACAGCAAGGCGTATTACGCAGTTGGAATGACGACAAAGGCTTTGGCTTTATTCGTGGTCAAAATGGCGATTATTTTGTGCATATCTCTTGCGTGCGTGGCAGTTATCGTCCGCAGCAAGGAGAGACAGTATTTTTTGTCGCCGGTCAAGATAACAAGGGACGTTTACGTGCCGAACATATGCGCAGTAGCGAACTGAGCCTTGATCAACCAGCCATCCGACGTAAAGCGCCCCAGCCCTCAACCACTGATAAGCAGGCACATCGACCTCGACGTCAGGCGCAAGCTGATATCAAGCGCACACTCATTCTATTCATAGGCGTATGTACTGCCCCGCTGCTAGGCTCTTGGCAACTGTTTGAGCGCAGCGGCACGCTGTGGCCTTTACTGATTTATATCGGTATGAGTTTGGTCAGTATGATCCAGTACTGGCACGATAAACACAACGCGCAAAATGGCGAATGGCGCACTCCAGAAACCCAACTGCATACGGTTGAATTACTCGGCGGCTGGCCTGGCGCATTAGTGGCGCAACAATTACTACGCCATAAAACGCGAAAAGCCTCATACCAAGCTGTGTTCTGGCTGATTGTATTGGTACATCAGGCCTACTGGTTCGATCAATTGGGCTTTAACGGCCAACTATTAGAACAACTGCGCAGCACTTTTTAAGACGCTGCCTTTAGTCGTCTAAGACCGTTTATAACTCACGCACCCAAAACAGCTCATGTTTGCGCACCGCTTTGCGTAAAAACTCACTCTCACCGGTCTTCGGCCAACGTCGCCCAGTCAGCACCTGCTGAATGATTCGGCGCAAACGCTTTTTCAACGGCTGTGGCGTCTGTAAGTCATGCTGCATTAACAATGCCATGGCTTTATCCAACTGCTGCTCATCACTGAGCACATAGCTAAACAACTCATCAGCAGGCAGATCCAACATTGCCGGCGGCAGTGCCACACCGGTATTGGCATTACCCATCGGCCAGCGGTCATTGTCATGCAAATGGTTGGCATACAGAAATAAACGCTGCGGCCGCCAGTCGCTCTGTTCCAGCGCCTGAAAGAACGCTTGCGTGGTGGCAATATGATCCGCATGTGGATCAATCTCCGGATGCGGCATCACCACCACATCGGGCTTAAAGTGCATTAAACACCCGGCCAAATCGGCAACCAGATTCTGCCACGTCGGCAAGCCGGTAGCATCAGCCGGCAACGCAATAGCATTATGCTGACGCGCACTGCAGATATCGGTCTCACCTGACTGCTTAGACGCAAAAGGGATATCCGGCTGCTGCGCCATACTGGGCAATTGCATACAGTAATAGCCCAATTGCACACAGTTGGCTTGCTGCACTCCGCCCCACAAGGGAATCGCCATGCTATCCCAAGTGCGCAAACGTCCTTTTAACTGCGCGGCCTGCTCTTGCGATAAGCCTAAGCGTTGATAATATTCAGCTTCGATTTCACCTTGAGTCAGCGTGACTATGCTGACATTTTCAGTACTGCTATACAGCCCAAATGCAGCTAACTCAGCATCATCCGCATGCGGGGCAAGAATCATCATATTTTCTGTAGCAGGGCTGGGCTGGGTAAACACATACAGCTCGATACCTGGCGCAACACTGCAAAAGCGCCCACGCACAGACAGCCCCTCAGCCACTAAAGCTTCAGTTTGCCCGGTTAAATTCAGGTAACGCACCCCGTGTGCGCCGCGCTCAAAGGTTTGCTGATCATCACCCACGCAGATACTTGGATCAAAGCAGCGCCCAAGCCAAGTGCTTGTAATCTGCACCTTAGCAATCACTGTTGCCTGCTGCACTTGTGGTAATAATTCGGCAGCCAATTGCCAACGACCCTTTCGCATCGTCACCTTAATGGGCTGAATCGATTCTGGAAAACGGTATTGATAGTCATCGTGCGGGGAATAGAATAAATGATCAGCAAACCACGCTTCATGCACCAGCCACAGCAATACCAATGCCAGCGGTAGCATCCACAGCGGTGCAATCAAGCCAATGATAACCAGCCCTGCCAGTATAACCAGCATAGCAATACGCTTAGTACGCCGATGCTGTTTGAGTAATTGCTGTTTACGTACGGACATTAGGACACCTTATAGACAGCAACTCGATTGCACCAACGGTCTTTGTATTCACGATCCGCACGACCAAATGAATAGCGCAATGGTTTCTTCAACTCACGCGCATGCTGCCATTCGTTTTGTGTATTTACAAAACTCAGCACACTGCCCGGACTCAGTGAATTGTAGTCGGTATCCACACCACCATTAATATATTCAAGACTGATCCACTCAGGCGCTTCAACACGATACAAGACTTGAAAGGCCACCGGCTTATCTTCAAGGGTAATAAAACTGCCGGTCATAAACTCGCGCATCAAGCCAAACACATCCGCCAAGTGATCTTTGCCCGGCACAGCAAAGCCCCAACGTTTCTCAAACAGTTGAGTATAAATCTGCGCTTGCTCAGCAGCCGACAGCGTATCCACAGGAATAATCACGCCACCCTGCTCTTCTAATAAACGCTGCTCACGACGTTGGTTATAACGAAATTTTTTACTGTACTGCTCAGGCTCACGAGCTAAGGCTAAGCCCTCTTTTTGCTCTTTGAGCGTAGAGATATTATGTGCGTGTAATTCAGATATATATTGCGCTTGATGACGCACAGCAATCACTGCATCAGGCGCTTGCGGAAGAATAATTTCAGCATTACCTAAGTCAAATACACCACGCTTTTTCTGTTGCTTAAGCACATCCTTAGCCAAGGCTAAATGCCGCCCCCAGGTGGGTACTGCGGCCTGTAACTCGCCATTGTCTGAGCAGCCTAGATAGCGTACGGCTATCCCCGCTAAATTCGATAAGCGTTCCACCACATCAGGATGCGTCGCCACACTACCG
>DASRNZ010000036.1:0-58935 GCA_035647155.1 Thiopseudomonas sp. | reverse complement strand
CCTATATTGATAATAAATACGTTAATCCAAAAAGACACAGCCAGCGAAAGCTCGCCACGCCAGTGCTTTAGAATATAAGCCAATATTATCTTCCTTTTGTCAGCTAACGCTGTTGCAACCTGCCCGTATTATCAAGCAGCTTTGTGAAATAAAGTTGCGCAGTACACTACACAAAACCACCTTACAATCTGGGCCAGACTTGCACTCTTTTTATGTTGTTTGACTCATGATGATCACCAACTGAATCCACATGACTAGAACGATACTACTGGATAACAAAAACACCAAAAATCTATGCATGGGGTTGTTATAGGTCACATGAATAATTGAATGGATGACACGAAGCACAACAAAAGCCCATGCAAGACCAAGCATCAACTGACTAGTAATATCTAAAGCTAGAAGAATAATCCCGACTGCATAAAACAACACGGGAACTTCAAGTAGATTTGAAAAATTACGCCCCAATTTAACAATGCTATCGGGTGCAGATCCAGTGAACAGTTGGAAATATCTACGATCTACTAGGCCTTTTTTCGCACTGATTAAACGAGAGATCCCCATACTAAATCCGATCACAAATGTAAGAACGACAAGTGCAAACATTGGGTAGATAATTTCCATGTGCTGACAAGCTCCTTTGAAAAGCCTCTTCAATGACTCTCCGTTAATACGTTTAAAAATCGCATTAGTCTTTTTTATCGATGGTTATTTCAATCAATTTGCTGTCACCAGCAAACCACTTCTGCACATACAAAGTACCCACGATAGGAGCCGTTCCTTCATCAGGAAGTTCCTTATAACGAACACTGTTTTTTGTTTCTTTCTCGTATTCAAACATCACTACTTTCTTTGTCATAAAATATCTCACATCATTCATGTAGAAAATCAGGGTTGATAATCGACCCAGCCTAGAACGAAAGAATGGCCATCCACAGCCTAAAACACAACCCAACGCCAGAAATTTTTACCTTCTTTCGGGCGATGCTTAGTTTACTGGCCAGCCACCCTCAGCATCTACAGGAATAAAATGACTAAGCTGGCAAACGCGCGCCTTAAGCAGATTTAAACTGTAGCCAGACACGATAATAGGTTGCAAAGTACCACCGCCAGAAATGCTCTCAGACCAAAAAAACTCAGTTTCAGCATCACGAAACGCAAGCCATGCTCTTTGTGCTTTCCTCAACGAATCCTTCTCTTCAGCAGACAAATGACTCATCAACTCCTTATAGACTATATTTAGCTCTCGGTCCCATTGCTCATAAGCTCTTGTTTGAGCATTACGCATATGTTCTGTAATGCCAGCACTGGCACTCATCTCACGCTCAAGTTGAGCATCAATTGGATGAACACTGTTAGTTTTGCAAAACGGCTCAGCTGCAGATGCGTAGGGGAAAAACATTACAAGCCCAATAACCAGTAAGATTCTTTTCATTGTGTTGCCTCTTATGTTGAATACCATTTCAATAATTGATCCGCTGCAGTGTTCTGGTCAAGCAATAGCGAGCAAAAATCTGCCCTAATACACAATAGAATGCTGGATGATGCCACTCATGATGTTTTCTCATGCTCTGATTGAAATAAGATCATTTTTGTTCATGTCGTTATCAACGTATAAATGTATCCATTCTGAGCTCTAGGCCACTAGAGACATCACCGTTAAATTATTAATTCGTACAAACCTGAACAGGCGCTGCAGACTGCTAACAAGGACAGTCAGCGAGTCCAGTAACAGCCAGCTTACACTCAGGTTTTACGCAGGAATTGGATACCAGAACATCATGAGTAACGACTTTACATTTTCTCTAAACAGCATTGATTTTGATGAAAACTATCACCCATCAGACAATACGCGCGCGACGACCAACTTTGCTAACTTAGCTCGAGGCGAGAGCCGCCAGCAAAACTTGCGTAACACTCTGCAGATGATAAACAATCGTTTCAATGCCTTAGCACACTGGGATAACCCCAAAGCCGATCGTTACTCTGTTGAGCTGGAAATCATTTCTGTGGAGATGGAAATTGATAATCAAGGCCGTGAAAGTCGCTTTCCTGCCATTGAAGTTCTGAAAACTAATATTGTTGATCACCTCACCAACAAACGTATCGAAGGCGTGGTCGGCAATAACTTTTCTTCTTATGTGCGCGATTATGATTTTAGTGTGCGCCTGTTAGATCACAATAAAGGCCAAGCGCAATTTAGTGTTCCAGAAGACTTTGGTGATCTGCACGGCAATATCTTCAAAAGTTTTGTAGACTCTGATACCTATCAACAAAACTTCACTAAAGCACCGGTGATTTGCCTCAGCGTTTCCGATAATAAAATCTATCGTCAAACGGGAAATCAGCACCCCGTATTAGGTCTGGAATACCAGCCCAATGAATCATCCTTGACTGAACAATATTTCAAAAAGATGGGCTTATCGGTGCGCTACTTTATGCCGCCTAACAGCGCTGCGCCTTTGGCTTTTCACTTCTTTGGTGATTTGCTGCATGATTACACTGATCTTGAGCTGATCAGTACGATTAGCACCATGGAGTCTTTCCAAAAGATTTATCGCCCTGAAATTTATAACGCTAACGCTAGCGCAGGCAAGTGCTACCAACCCAATTTAAAAAACCTGGACCATTCCTTAACGCAAATTGTGTATGACCGCGAAGAGCGCAACCAGCTCGCAATTGCGCAAGGTAAATTTACTGAAGAAAACTTCATCAAGCCTTATCAAGAAATTCTTGAACAATGGTCTGCCCGTTACGCTGCCTAAATTTAGGTTTTATAACCAACCTCTGAATGACATGAACCAAAACGCTAGCACTTTTTTAACAGGGTGTTAGCTACGCGGGTCGTTATTCAGAGGCTTTTAACAAGAATTTAATACGGAATCTATTATGAGCATCTTATTACCCACATCAACCGCAGGCAGTTTACCTAAGCCTTCTTGGCTTGCTGAGCCTGAGACCATTTGGTCCGCTTGGAGATTGCAAGGCGAGCAATTAATCGAAGGTAAGCAGGATGCTTTGCGCGTATGGCTGCACGAGCAGCAACAAGCAGGCATTGATATTGTCAGTGATGGTGAGCAAACCCGCCAACATTTTGTGACGACCTTTATTGAGCACCTTGATGGCGTTGATTTTGAGAAGCGTGAAACAGTTAAAATTCGTGACCGTTACGATGCCAGCGTCCCGACTGTGGTCGGTGCTGTGAGCCGCAAACAGTCCGTGTTTGTTGAAGATGCCAAGTTTCTCCGTCAGAACACCACACAACCGATTAAATGGGCTCTACCCGGCCCGATGACTATGGTCGATACGCTGTATGATGCCCATTACAAAAGCCGTGAGCAATTGGCTTGGGAATTCGCCGTTATCCTCAATCAAGAAGCCCGAGAGTTAGAAGCGGCGGGTGTGGACATTATCCAGTTTGATGAGCCTTCATTTAATGTGTTTTTTGATGAGGTCAATGATTGGGGTATTGCCGCATTAGAAAGAGCCGTCGAAGGTCTTAAATGTGAAACGGCTGTGCATATTTGCTATGGCTATGGCATTAAAGCCAATACCGATTGGAAAAAAACGCTGGGTTCTGAGTGGCGCCAGTACGAAGAAGTCTTCCCTAAGCTGCAACAATCCAGTTTGGATATCATCTCGTTAGAGTGTCAGAACTCTCAGGTGCCGATTGATCTGATTGAGCTGATTCGCGGTAAAAAAGTCATGATCGGTGCGATTGATGTGGCAACCAATATCATTGAAACACCCGAAGAAGTTGCCGATACCCTACGCAAAGCACTGCAATTTGTGGATGCTGACAAGCTCTACCCTTCGACGAACTGTGGCATGGCACCTTTATCTCGTGCAGTCGCCCGAGGCAAGCTCAATGCCTTAAGCGCCGGCGCAGAAATCATCCGACGCGAACTCACAGCCTAACACCCGTGTTGTCTATAAGCCGCTACTGAAGTTAGCGGCTTTTTTATTTGCTACAAGCATCAAGTGAAAGCCTATTAACGCTGAGCTAAGCGGTGCTCTGACAAGAGTGTCCGCTAGGCCGAAAACGCACTTAAACGACTGGTTATACACAAAGCTACCAGCCCCACCAACGTTGAACCTTAAGTATCCCGCGCCAAATCCCTCCAAGAATAGATGGAAAAAGTTGCGGTAACAGCAACGCAAGCACGAAAAACACGACAATGCAGGCAATAAGATAGTCACTACTGAAGAAGCCAGCATCCAGGAATGCCAACTGCTTATTCACTCCCAGCCAGATAAAAGCGGCCGTAGGAATAGAGAAAAATAAGGACGCAAAGAGACCCATGAGCCGTGCTTCAAGAGAGCCGCCTTGACTACGATTCCTTTCCATCTTCAGTCACTACTCCTTATGTATAAGGTAAAACTCAGCAGCCGGCGTAGTTCGGCTCAGCTGCAGCGTCTTGTTGGGCGCCTATAGCTAACAAAGACCTCTAAAATGAGAGAGCTTTAGACGCCGATATCAGCACCGCTGATGTATCACTTTTGAGCTAAGCTGGAGCGATGAGTTAGGCTTCACCGGGCGACTTACTTGGCAACAGTTGCTTCAGCAAACCCGGACAGGGCCTTCTTTAAATTCGCTACAACTGGACAGTCCGAAACGGCGTGGCGCTTTGCTAAATATTCAGGATCATTGTAACTGATCCAAACCTGACCCGCTGAATCTTCCCAGGTCAGTGCTTTCAAGGGGAGATCAATGCCGACAGACTGCGCACACTCCATAAACGGAGTACCACCCTGTGCATTTCCGAAAATCAGCAGTTCCGTAGGGCGAAGAGTCTTGCCTATCTTCGCTGCGCCTGCCGCGTGGTCGATCCTGGCAAAGACATTCAGCCCCTTCTGTTTAACTATAACTTCCAGCCGATCCATTGTCACCGCGGCGCTATACGGGCTTTTAAGCGAAACAAAGCCATCAGCCGCTTGTGACGATATAGCAACGAGCGATAGCAGGACTGTAAGGGTAAGAGCTTTTAGTTTTTTCATGATATTTCCTGTGGGTTTGTGGGCGAGGGGAAGCGTGATGCCTAACAGTATATTAGCAAGCATGCGCATTTTCCTGCCATGCCAGTTGCATGAACCTGAAACTAACCCATTGTTTACGCTTAACTTTCAGCCAAGTCAAAGCCCAATCCACAGCATACAAATGAGCACGCACATAAACGCTTTTTGCTAGTGCACACTATTGAACTGGCTTATTTTATAAGCTATTGCTTTTAAAGGGCTTTATAAAATCAACATTAAAACAGCTGCGCGCAAGTCAGCAAAAAACAAACAAGTACATATCACAAACCAATCTAGAAGCCTTATCTACACTCAAGACTTGCGCTACATAGCCAATAAAAAAGCCACCTTAATGAAGTGTCCAACGGTATTGGATGACTGCAAAAAGGTGGCTTTTAAAATGCCTAAAAACTACTTATGTTTCCAGCCGGTAATCTCAGCTAATGCAGTGCCTATATCTGCTAATGAGCGTACTGTTTTAACGCCAGCGTCTTGCAGTGCTGCATATTTTTCATCTGCCGTGCCCTTCCCTCCTGAAATAATCGCACCGGCATGGCCCATGCGTTTCCCTTCAGGAGCCGTGACTCCAGCGATATAGGACACCACAGGTTTAGTCACATGCGCTTTAATAAAAGTAGCGGCCTCTTCTTCTGCACTGCCACCAATTTCACCAATCATGACAATGGCTTCGGTTTGTGGGTCGTCTTGGAAGAGCTTCAGAATATCAATAAAGCTGGAGCCCGGGATGGGATCACCACCAATGCCCACACAGGTGGACTGACCAAAGCCAGCATCGGTGGTTTGCTTCACTGCTTCATAGGTGAGCGTGCCGGAGCGCGAGACAATGCCGACTTTGCCTGGCATATGAATAAAGCCCGGTTGGATACCAATCTTGCATTCGCCCGGTGTAATCACGCCAGGGCAGTTAGGCCCGATTAAGCGCACACCCAACTCATCGCATTTGATTTTCACATCTAGCATATCTAACGTTGGGATACCTTCAGTGATGCAAATAATCAGTTTAATCCCTGCAAAAGCAGCTTCTAAAATCGAGTCTTTGCAAAAGGGAGCCGGTACATAAATCACTGAGGCGTCTGCGTTGGTGGCTTTAACGGCTTCCAGCACTGTATTAAAGACCGGTAAACCTAGGTGCGTCGTGCCGCCCTTACCCGGTGTGACACCACCGACCATTTGCGTGCCGTAAGCGATAGCTTGTTCAGAGTGAAACGTGCCTTGTGCACCAGTAAAACCTTGGCAAATCACCTTAGTATCTTTGTTAATTAAAATACTCATGCCTGCTCCCCTTTCGCTGCTGCGACCACTTGTATTGCTGCATCACTCAGGCTGTTGGCGGCAATAATATTTAATCCACTTTCAGCCAATACTTTAATGCCAAGGGCTGCGTTATTACCTTCTAAACGCACCACCACCGGGACCTTAACTCCAACCTCTTTAACAGCACCAATCACGCCTTCAGCAATCATATCGCAGCGCACAATGCCGCCAAAAATATTGATCAGTACGGCCTTGACATGACTGTCTGAAAGGATAATTTTAAAGGCTTCGGAGACGCGCTCTTTGGTTGCGCCGCCGCCGACATCGAGGAAATTAGCCGGTTTACCGCCGTGGTGATTGACGATATCCATAGTGCCCATAGCTAAACCTGCGCCATTGACCATGCAGCCAATATCACCATCCAAAGCCACATAGTTGAGTTCAAACTGTGCGGCATGCGCTTCACGTGGGTCATTCTGCCCAGTGTCTTGCATGGCTCGTAATCTCGGTTGGCGGTATAGGGCATTGCTATCAATGGTGACTTTGGCATCGAGGCAATGCAGATGGCCGTCGTTTTTAATCACCAAGGGATTCACTTCAAGCAGCGCCACATCATTATCAACAAAGAGCGTGGCTAAACTGAGGAATATACTTACAAACTGCTTAACTTGGTCGTCTTGCAAACCCAACTGATAGGCTAAGTAACGGCCTTGAAAAGGCTGTGCACCAATGGTTGGATCAATCATCACCTGTAGAATTTTATCAGGTGTTTCGCTGGCGACTTTTTCAATATCGACGCCACCTTCAGTCGAGGCCATAAACACTACGCGACGTGAAGCGCGATCAACGACAGCACCCAGATAAAGCTCTTTAGAAAACTCAATACAGGCTTCAACTAAAATATGATGAATCGGTTGGCCGTCTGCATCAGTTTGATAGGTGACTAAGCGTTTGCCCAACCACTGTGCAGCAAAGTCTTTGGCACCCTCAGCGCTGGTTACCAATTTCACTCCACCTGCTTTACCACGGCCGCCAGCATGCACTTGGACTTTGACCACCCAGCTTTCACCGCCTATGTCATAACAGGCTTGTGCTGCTGTTTCAGCTGTCTCAGCGGCAAATCCTGTGGACACAGGTAAACCATACTCAGCAAATAAACGCTTGGCTTGATATTCATGAAGATTCATAAGGCCCCACCCGTGAGTTTAGATAATATGTAATTGATCTAACACAGAGTGTAACGGCAATTGAGATGTTTTAATCAGCCAGAGCAGGCCAATTGGTAAAAATTATTAATAGAGGGCAGAATCAAAACCGCCCCTAAAAAGGGGCGGCTTCTCGATCAACGCTTTTTGCGGTTAGCGATATGAATCGCCTGTCCACTGACGGCGAGCGCCGCTTCATGGAGCGCTTCAGATAAGGTTGGGTGTGAGAACACCATCAACGCTAAATCTTCTGCACTGGAGCCAAACTCCATAGCAATAGCACCCTGCTGCACTAACTCAGCAGCACTTGGGCCAATCACGTGTACACCTAAAACGCGGTCTGTGCTTGCATCAGCAATAACTTTTACAAAGCCTGCTGTGTCGTTTGCTGCCATGGCACGGCCACTGGCTGCGAATGGGAATACACCCACATTGACTGCAATACCGTCACCTTTCAACTGCTGCTCGGTTTGACCAACGCTAGCAATTTCAGGGTGTGTGTAGATCACGCTTGGGATCAGGTCGTAGTTGACTTGGTTTTTCTTACCAGCAATACGCTCAACAACCATGATGCCTTCTTCTGACGCTTTGTGAGCCAGCATTGGGCCACGAACCACGTCACCAATAGCGTAAACACCGGGTACGCTGGTTGCACAGGTATCATCAACGTAGATAAAGCCGCGCTCATCTAAAGTGACATCGCTGTTGACTGCTAACACGTTAGTCGTCACTGGACGACGACCGACAGAAACAATTAACTTATCAAAAGTCATTTGTTGCTCGCCTTTCGCATCCGTGAAATTAACGGTGACTTCGCCGTTTTTCACTTCAGAACCCGTTAAGCGTGCGCCTAAACGGATATCCAAACCTTGCTTGGTGAAAATCTTCATCGCTTCTTTAGCAACTTGATCATCCATCGCTGGCAAGAATTTATCCTGAGCTTCGATGACAGTCACTTCAGCGCCTAGACGACCCCAAACAGAACCCAACTCCAGACCAATCACGCCCGCACCAATCACGCCAAGACGCTTTGGTACAGCTTGGAATTCCAATGCGCCGGTTGAATCAACGATAATATCTTGGTCAACCGGTGCTGGTGGAATATCAATCGGCTGTGAACCGGCGGCGATAATCACGTTTTCTGCTTCGTACACTTGTACAGTGCCGTCAGCTGCAGTGACTTCAACCTGTTTGTTAGCCAGTAATTTACCGTGGCCTTCAATGCTGGTCACACCGTTAGCTTTAAATAAGCCAGCGATACCACCTGTGAGGTTTTTAACAATGGTGCTCTTACGGGCGATCATTGCTGGAACATCCATGGTGACGTCTTTAACGCCAATACCGTGTACTGCGAAGTCTTCTTTAGCTTCGTGGAATTTCCATGCACTGTCCAATAAAGCTTTAGACGGGATGCAACCTACGTTCAGGCAAGTACCACCGAGTGCCATTTTGCCGTCTTTGTCTTGGTACTTTTCAATACAGGCAGTTTTCATGCCCAATTGTGCTGCTTTAATTGCTGCAACGTAGCCACCAGGGCCGGCACCAATGACAATTACATCAAATTTCTGACTCATGATTTTTCCTCGTTAAGTGGCATAGCGCCACACTGCAGCCGCTTAGTCTTTAAGCGGCTGCAGAATTATCAGATATCCAACAACAGACGTGCTGGGTCTTCTAACAAGTTTTTCATGGTGACAAGGAAAGTCACAGCTTCTTTGCCATCAATTAAACGGTGGTCATAAGATAATGCTAAGTACATCATCGGTAAAATAACAACTTCACCATTAACCGCCATTGGGCGCTCTTGGATTTTGTGCATACCCAAGATTGCTGTTTGTGGTGGGTTAACAATTGGCGTTGACAGTAATGAACCGAATACACCACCGTTAGAGATAGTGAAAGTACCGCCAGTCATCTCTTCTAAAGTCAGCTTGCCGTCTTTAGCTTTACGACCGTAGTTTGCAATGCCGCCTTCAATTTCTGCAAGGCTCATAAACTCTGCGTTACGCAGTACGGGTACAACCAGACCACGGTCGCTTGATACAGCAACACCGATATCTTGGTAACCGTGGTAAACGATATCTTTACCATCAATTGATGAGTTCACACCAGGCTGACGTTTCAGCGCTTCAACAGCAGCTTTAACGAAGAATGACATAAAGCCTAAACGTACACCGTTATGGGTCTTCTCAAACAAGTCTTTATACTTGCTGCGCAGCTCCATAATGGGCTTCATGTTGACTTCGTTAAAGGTGGTCAACATCGCCATTGATGATTGTGCTTCAACTAAACGCTCAGCAACTTTAGTACGTAAGCGTGTCATTGGAACACGTTTCTCAACGCGATCACCGGCTGCAAATAATGGTGCTTCTGCAGCTGGAGATGCAGCTGGAGTAGCGGCAGCTGGTTTGTTAGCTACTGCTGCAACAGCGTCTTCTTTAGTCACGCGACCGTCTTTACCTGTGCCTGCAATAGCAGCTGGGTTCAGTGCGTTTTCTGCAGCAATTTTACGTGCAGCAGGTGACAAAATAGCATCTTCGCTCGCTGCTGGAGCTGCTGCGCTGGCTGCTGGAGCCGCCGCTGCAGGTGCTGCTGCAACTGCTTCAGTGTCCAAGCGACCTAATAACTCGCCGCTTAAAACTGTTGCATCTTCGTCTGCAACAATTTCAGTGATCACGCCATCAGCTTCAGCCAAAACTTCCATCACAACTTTGTCAGTTTCGATATCAACAATAAGCTCATCACGCTTAACAGCGTCGCCTACTTTTTTATGCCATGTTGCAACGGTGCCATCAGCGACCGACTCGGGAAATGCGGGGGCTTTAATTTCGATAGCCATAATAATCTGTTCCTATAAATTCGGTTGTTACGTAAAAAACCGCACTGTCGATCAGTGCGGTTTTCTCGCTGATTTAAACGTTAAATGCTTCTTGCAACAATTGCTCTTGTTGCTCAGCATGCATCGATGCATAACCACAGGCAGGTGATGCTGAAGCAATACGACCTGCGTACTGCAATTCAATACCCGGCTTGTGAGTCAGTGCGACACGGCGCATATGGTGCTGGCTGCAATACCAAGCACCTTGGTTCATTGGCTCTTCTTGACACCAAATGATGCTCTTCAGGTTTTTGTATTGAGCCAGTTGCTCACCTAAATCATCTTCAGGGAACGGGTAGAGTTGCTCAATACGTACGATGGCTGTGCTATCTAAGCCATCCTTACGACGTTTTTCAAGTAAGTCGTAGTAAACCTTACCGCTACACATAATAACGCGATCAACTTTATCTGCTTCCAACGTATCGATTTCACCAATAACGTTCTGGAAGGTACCTTCAGCCAAGTCTTCCAAGGAGGAAATAGCCAACTTATGGCGTAACAAGGATTTAGGCGTTAAAGCAATCAATGGCTTGCGTAACGGACGAATCGCTTGACGACGCAGCATATGGTAAACCTGTGCTGGCGTAGTCGGCACACACACTTGAATATTGTGTTCAGCACACAACTGCAAGTAGCGCTCTAAACGAGCTGATGAGTGCTCTGGACCTTGACCTTCATAACCATGCGGCAACAACATCGTCAGACCGGATAAACGGCCCCACTTGGTTTCACCACTGGTAATAAACTGGTCAATCACAACCTGTGCACCGTTGGCGAAGTCACCAAACTGTGCTTCCCAGATCACCAATGCGTTCGGCATGGTGCTGGCGTAACCGTATTCAAATGCAAGAACAGCTTCCTCAGATAAGAAAGAGTCATACATATCGAAACGCGGCTGATCTTTGTAAAGATTTTGCAGGCCTAGGTAGGTTTCACCATTTTTTTGGTTATGTAAAACCGCATGACGGTGAGAGAACGTACCACGACCCACGTCTTGACCTGTGAAGCGAATCGGATAGCCTTCAAACAATAAGGTGGCATAGGCAGTGTTCTCTGCAAAGCCCCAGTTGATTGGTAAGCCACCGGCAGCCATTTTCTGGCGATCTTCAAGAATCTTCGACACTTGACGCTGTACAACAAAGCCATCTGGCGTTTCTTGCAGTTTCAGCGCGAGTTCTTGCAAGGTTTTCATATCAAAGCGCGTGTCAAAGTGTGGTGTCCACTTATGACCTAGGTACGGACGCCAATCAACAAACAACTCTTTGTTAGGCTCTTTAACCAAGCTTTGAACAACGTGTAAACCATTGTCCAGCGCTGTGCGGTATTCATCACTTAAGGCTTGAACTTGTTCAGCAGTCTGTATCCCATCTTTAACCAATGAATCGGCATACAGTTCACGTGTGGTGCGCTGTTTGCTGATGATTTGGTACATCAATGGCTGCGTGCCGCTGGGCTCATCCGCTTCGTTATGACCGCGACGACGGTAGCAAATCAAGTCAATGACGATGTCACGCTTAAATTGCATACGGTAGTCAATCGCCAACTGAGTCACGAATAACACAGCTTCTGGATCATCACCATTCACATGCAAAATAGGCGCCTGAATCATTTTCGCAACATCAGTTGCGTATTCAGTTGAGCGCGTATCTTCAGGCTTACTGGTGGTGAAACCAACTTGGTTGTTGATCACAACACGAATTGTACCACCGGTTTTGAAACCGCGGGTTTGTGACATTTGGAAGGTTTCCAGTACCACACCCTGCCCTGCAAATGCAGAGTCACCGTGGATAGTTACTGGAACAACTTTATCGCCATCTGGATCATTACGGCGGTCTTGACGTGCGCGTACTGAACCTTCAACAACTGGAGATACGATCTCAAGGTGTGATGGATTAAAACTCAGTGCTAAGTGGACTTCACCACCCGGTGTCATGACGTTGGATGAGAAGCCTTGGTGGTATTTAACGTCACCTGAGGCCAAACCTTCAACGCGTTTACCGTCAAACTCATCAAACAAATCACGAGGGTTTTTACCATAGGTATTCACTAGAACGTTCAGACGTCCACGGTGAGCCATACCGACAACAATTTCTTTAGCACCGTAAGAACCTGAACGTTGAATAATCTCATCCATTAACGGGATCAGACTCTCACCACCTTCAAGGCCAAAGCGCTTAGTACCTGGGTATTTAGTACCTAAGTATTTTTCCAGACCTTCACCAGCAGTCAAACGCTCAAGAATATGCGTGCGAACTTCGGGTGAAAAACTTGGACGACTGCGTACACTTTCAAGACGTTGCTGGAACCAGCGACGCTGCTCTGAATCAACAATATGAGTAAATTCAGCACCGATAGTGCGGCAATAAGTATCTTGCAATGCTTGCTGAATCTCGCTTAACGTAGCTTCTTCTTTGCCGATATTTAAATCGCCAGTACGAAACACGCTATCGAGGTCGGCATTGGTCAAACCGTAATGATGCACGGTTAGATCAGCCTGCATCGGACGTACCCATAGCCCTAACGGGTCAAGCTGTGAAGCTTGATGGCCACGCATACGGTAGGCTTGGATTAAACGGAGTACTTCTACTTGTTTTTTCTCATGCTCAGTGCTGATGCTGCCAGCAGAAACTGGCTGAGCACGTCTTTGGTTTTTGGCCAATAAGACAAATTGATCGCGAACCGTAGAGTGCGATACATCAGTACTTAAACCGCCATCAACAGGCAATTTTTGAAAATAAGTACGCCACTCTTCCGATACGGAGTTCGGATCGTGCAGGTAGAGTTCATATAGCTCTTCCACATAGGCAGCATTTCCACCGGAAAGGTGGGCGCTGCTCCACATGCGCTGCATTACGCTTTCTTGCATGCTAGGTCACCCTTTATAAGGGGGACGCTACCGGCATGGAAACTTAACGGCCTGTAAGTCACAAACAGCGACTTGGATAAAGCCACTACGATTCCCGCAGATAGTCCGGGCACCAGCCCGGATGCCCCTGCTGGTCTTCAATTGCGTTTTGAAAAAAGCTTTGTGAGCTGTTTTTCGTTTAAAGCCGCTTATATGAAAGTACTCATACAAGCGGCTAAAGTATTCACAACATGATCTGCTGCGAACTAGGTACCACTTTGCAATAACATTTCACGAATATGACCAATCGCCCGTGTTGGGTTAAGGCCTTTCGGACATACGTTAACGCAGTTCATGATGTTGTGGCAGCGGAATACGCTGAACGGGTCATCAAGACGTGCTAAACGTTCTTGCGTCTGTGTATCACGTGTATCTGCTAAGAAACGATAGGCTTGCAGCAATGCTGCTGGACCTAGGAACTTATCAGGATTCCACCAGAATGACGGACAACCAGTTGAGCAGCATGCGCATAAAATGCACTCATACAAGCCATCTAATTTTTCGCGATCTTCTGGTGACTGCAAGCGCTCCATACCTGGCGCTGGCGTATCATTTTGCAAATACGGCTGAACTTTTTCGTACTGCTTGTAGAAAATAGTCATATCTACAGCGAGATCACGAATAATTGGCAGGCCAGGCAGTGGTCGCACAACTAATTTACCATTTTTGACTACAGTCGATAATGGTGTAATACAAGCTAAGCCGTTTTTACCAGCGATATTCATACCGTCAGAACCACACACGCCTTCGCGGCATGAGCGACGATAAGAAAAACTTTCATCCTGCTCTTTAATTAGAGCTAGAACGTCCAGCACCATCATGTCCTTGCCATCAATTTCTACATTGAAGTCTTGCATAAATGGCGCAGAATTAACGTCTGGATTGTAGCGGTAAACGCTTACTTGCAATATTTTAGGCAACGTCATCGTAATAACCCTTAATATTTACGTTCTTGAGGAATAAAGTGTTCAGCATCTTTTTCAACTGCTGGTGAAAGCGAGAAGTTCACTGCACGCTTGCCAACACTTTTAGTTGCTGGGAAGTACATGCTGTGACACAACCAGTTCTCATCATCACGTGTCTCAAAGTCTTCACGAGCGTGTGCTCCGCGTGACTCAGTACGTGCTTCTGCAGCAATTGCAGTTGCTTCAGCCACTTCAAACAAGTTTTGCAACTCAAGCGCTTCAATACGTGCAGTATTAAAAGCATTGCTCTTGTCTGTGATTTTCACGTTTTTGATACGCTTGCCTAATTTCTCAAGCTCAGCAATACCTTTCTGCATGAATTCACCAGTGCGGAACACACCAAAGTAGTTCTGCATGCAATTTTGCAGTTCTTTACGTAAAGGAGCAACGTCTTCGCCTTCAGTACGCTCATTCAGCGCATTTAAGCGTGCAAGAGATTTTTCAATATCACTCTCACGAGCAGGACTTGCTTCAACACCTTCACGCAGACTTTTCTCAAGGTAAAGACCCGCAGCACGACCAAATACAACCAAGTCAAGCAGTGAGTTACCACCCAGACGGTTCGCACCGTGTACAGACACTGAGGTCACTTCACCAACGGCGAATAAACCATCAATGATTTTGTCATTACCTTCAGTATCTTGGGCAATCGCTTGACCATGAATATTAGTGGCAATACCACCCATCATATAGTGACAGGTTGGAACAACTGGGATCGGTGCTACCACTGGGTCAACGTGAGCAAAAGTAATTGATAACTCACAAATACCTGGCAGACGACTGTGCAGAACTTCTTCACCGAGGTGGTCAAGTTTCAGCAGTACGTGGTCGCCATCAGGGCCACAACCGTTACCGGCTAAGATTTCCTTAACCATTGAACGTGCAACAACGTCACGTCCAGCAAGGTCTTTCGCGTTCGGAGCATAGCGCTCCATGAAGCGCTCGCCGTGCTTATTGATTAAGTAACCACCTTCACCACGGCAACCTTCAGTTACCAAGGTACCCGCACCAGCAATACCGGTCGGGTGGAACTGCCACATTTCCATATCTTGCATTGGTATACCAGCACGTAACGCCATACCAACACCGTCACCAGTGTTAATCAGTGCGTTAGTCGTTGATGCGAAGATACGACCCGCACCACCTGTTGCCAATACAACTGCTTTAGCACGGATATGAACAACTTCACCCGTTTCAATGCAAATAGCGATAACACCAACCACTGCACCGTCTTCGTTTTTAACCAAATCAACCGCGAACCACTCGTTTAAGAAAACGGTGCCTTCTTTAAGGTTAGCTTGGTACAAAGTGTGCAACAGTGCGTGACCGGTACGGTCAGCTGCAGCACAGGTACGAGCAGCTTGACCGCCGCGACCAAAGTCTTTGGACTGGCCACCAAACGGACGCTGATAAATACGGCCTTTTTCAGTACGCGAGAACGGCAAACCCATATGCTCAAGCTCATAAACAGCTTCAGGGCCTACTGAACACATATATTCGATAGCGTCTTGGTCGCCGATATAGTCGGAACCTTTAACGGTATCGTACATATGCCAGCGCCAATCATCATTCGGATCATCCGAAGCGATTGCGCAGGTAATACCACCTTGTGCAGAAACAGTGTGCGAGCGCGTAGGAAACACTTTAGTAACTACGGCTGTTTTGTGCCCGCCTTGTGCTAACTGCAGTGACGCACGCATACCCGCGCCGCCGCCACCAATAATAATGGCATCATATGAAATTGTACGAATACTGGCCATGAATCAAATTCCCCACAGAATCTGTACGCCCCAGACGAACAGTACGAACATAATAACGCCGCACAGTGCCTGGACTAAAAATCGAACACCTGTTGCCCACTTGCCTAATGTCATGGGCGTCAGGTAGTCAGTAGTAACTGCCCATAAGCCGATCCAAGCATGCGCGCTTAGTGCGACAAGGCTCATTAAACTAAAGATGCGCATCCAGCTGTTTGCAAACAGCCCCTGCCACTGGGCATAGCCCATTCCTGGGTTGGCTAAAATATAACCCAAGACGAACAGTACGTAGGCGGCTAGCACAACTGCTGAGACTCGTTGAGCCATCCAGTCATACAGACCAGACCGAGAGAAGTTTGTGACGTTGGTTACCATATCCAGACTCCCATCAATACAATAAGTACGGCTGAAATAATAAAGACTAAGTTAGCACCTAACCGTCCGCCTTCCAGCGTTACACCAATATCCAAATCCATTATTAAATGGCGGATACCAGCGGTTAAGTGGTACATCAGTCCAGAGAGAAGACCCCATACAACAAACTTGGCCAGCGGGCTGGTCAAGCACTCTTTAACTTCAGCAAATCCTTGCTCTGATACAAGTGATTTGTCGAGTCCATATAGCAGCACAGCGATACCTACAAACAGGATGACACCTGTAATTCTGTGCAAAATGGAAGAGATGGCTGTATTAGGTAATTTTATAGTCCTAAGATCTAGGTTTACAGGTCGTTGGCTATTCACGGCGTATTCACACTTAGAGAGCCCTAAACTGCAGGGCGAGTTGTCGGGAAGGCACTTACTAGAAGTACCCGTCACCATCGGAGTGACGACCGTCAGCATATTGGCAAAAAGCCTCTGCCGGTCAGCAACCGAGTATAGTGCAAAAAACAACACAATGACAACGCGAAATACATTCGCCTAAATGCGCATTGCCCATCTTTGACAATTAGCGTAAATATCTGTACTTGAAATTTCAGGCGGGGATACCTGTTATCTTATAAGCTATACTATAAAGTCTCAGTACAAATTGACATTAGCTGTTATCCCACTATTATATCGCGGGCCCTGCGTGGGGGGCCGTGATGATTCCAAGCATAACTAGGAGGCCAAAATGGCTGACAAAAAAGCGCAGTTGATCATCGAGGGCAAAGCCCCCGTAGAGCTGCCATTACTGACTGGTACTATTGGTCCTGATGTAGTTGACGTACGCAATCTGATTGCAAGCGATCTTTTCACTTATGACCCAGGCTTTATGTCGACTGCGGCATGTGATTCAAAAATCACCTATATCGATGGCGATAAGGGTGTTTTATTACACCGCGGCTATCCAATTGAGCAACTTGCAGAAAAGTCTGACTACTTAGAGACTTGCTACTTATTGCTGCACGGTGAACTACCTAATCCAGAGCAGAAAAAAGAATTCGTTGACACCATCAACAAGCACACCATGGTTAACGAGCAGCTGAAATCATTCTTAAATGGTTTCCGTCGCGACGCACACCCAATGGCTATAATGTGCGGTATTGTTGGTGCTCTATCTGCTTTTTATCATGATTCTTTGGACAACAACAATCCAAAGCATCGTGAAATTTCAGCACACCGCTTGATTGCTAAAATGCCGACCATTGCTGCAATGGCATATAAGTACTCAATCGGCCAGCCGATCATGTACCCAAGTAACGATCTCAGCTACTCTGAGAATTTCTTGCACATGATGTTTAACACGCCTGCAGGCATTAAGCGTTTCAGCCCTGCCCTTGTTAAAGCCATGGACCGCATCTTTATTCTGCACGCTGACCATGAGCAAAATGCTTCAACGTCAACTGTACGCTTAGCAGGTTCTACTGGCGCCAACCCATTCGCATGTATTGCTGCAGGTATTGCTGCACTTTGGGGTCCTGCGCACGGTGGTGCTAACGAAGCTGTTCTAACTATGCTCGATGAAATTGGCGATGCGTCAAACATCGAGAAGTTTATTGCTAAAGCGAAAGACAAAAATGACCCATTCAAACTGATGGGCTTTGGTCACCGCGTTTACAAAAACTTCGACCCTCGCGCACAAGTTATGAAACAAACCTGTGACGAAGTACTCGCAGAGCTGGGTGTCAACGATCCTAAGCTTGATCTAGCGATGAAACTTGAAGAATACGCATTGAACGACCCGTACTTCAAAGAGCGTAACCTGTACCCGAACGTCGACTTCTACTCAGGCATTATCCTGAAAGCAATCGGCATTCCAACCAGTATGTTCACAGTGATCTTTGCTATGTCACGTACTGTAGGCTGGATTTCACACTGGACTGAGATGCTCTCAAGCCCATACAAAATCAGCCGCCCTCGCCAGCTGTACACTGGCTACGATAAGCGCGACTACACGCCACTAGACAAGCGTTAATCTTGCTCTAAGCGTACAAAAAAGGGCTGCCCAGCAATGAGCAGCCCTTTTTTATTGCTTTCACGTCCAATTAGACACAATTCAAATGCCTACCCTGCCTCTGCAGTTACGCCCTCAAGCCAGCCTATCAATCGAATAGCATCTGCCTGGCTCGCACCACAAATACTCACTTCCGCTTGAAATACTCCGCAAAATGCAGGCCGCTCGGGCAAGCCAAATAAACTACATAAATTATCAGCGCTTAAGTTCAAACAACGCTCACCCGCTTTCTTACCCTGCGGCATATTCGGCATCGGCGTATTAATGGAAGGTGCAATACAGCACGCACCACAACCCATACGGCACTCCACTAGTACAGAACCGATTTTTTAAGTAGAGCAATTACACGCATCACGTCACCCTTCGTACTACCTTAGTTTAATCGCGCAATCAGGCTGGAGGTATCCCAACGCTCACCACCCATAGCTTCAACATCAGCATAAAACTGATCCACCAGCGCAGTGATAGGTAAAGACGCTCCATTGCGCCGCGCCTCATCAAAAACAATCGCAAAATCTTTGCGCATCCATTCTACGGCAAAACCAAAATCAAACTCGCCCGCTAACATAGTCTGATAGCGATTTTCTAACTGCCACGATTGCGCAGCGCCCTGACTGATCACCTGCATAGCAGCCTCTGCATCCAAACCTGAACGCTGCGCAAAGTGCAACGCTTCGGCCAAACCTTGCAGCAAACCACCAACACAAATTTGATTGACCATTTTCGTTAGCTGGCCACTACCCACATCGCCCATTAAGCGCTGCATACGCGCATAACACTGCAAAACCGGCGCAACTCGCTCATACACCTTATGCTCACCACCGACCATGATGGTTAACGCACCATTTTGTGCGCCTAGTTGCCCACCGGATACCGGCGCATCTAAAAATGCAAAGCCACGCTGCGCAGCCTCACTTGCTAGCTGCTTAGCCACTTGCGCAGATGCGGTCGTATGATCAACAAAAACACTATTTGCAGACATCGAGCTAAAAGCACCATCATCAGCGAGCGTCACTGCGCGCAAATCATCATCATTACCCACACAACACATCACAAACTCAGCATTAAGCGCGGCTTCTGCTGGCGTCTGCGCCAAAACACCTGAGTATTCTTGCAGCCACTGCTCAGCAGTCGCCAGCGTGCGATTATAAACAACAACCTCATGGCCTTTGCTAGCCAAATGCCCTGCCATGGGATACCCCATGGCGCCTAACCCAATAAACGCAATACGCGCCATATATCACCTACCGCCATTTAATTTAAATTCTTCAAACCGCACAGTCATAAAGCGCCTGCGTACAACCCATCATCACACTTAAAGCGCGCAGCACATGCAGCTAGCCCAACTGCGCCTTGATAAATTCAGCGATACTTAACCCTGCATACTGCAAATACTGCTCATGCGTAAAACCTGAACGCTTTAAAGGCTTCAAATCGTGATCAGCCAACGCCATCCACTCAAGCTTAATCATGGGCGACAAATTATAGGTCAACACCACATCCTTACAACCCAACGCATCACGCTCGCCTTGCACGATCAAGGCTGGTGTTTGCAGTCCAGCCAAATGCGCTGTACGTGGCTTATCTTGTCTCCCAGCAGGATAAAAAGGATAGCCCAAACACACCAACGCATCCGCCTGCAGTTCATCCGCCAGCATACTGGCCATGCGCCCACCCATCGACTTACCCGCAATGACAATCGGCCCAGCAGTCTGCAAGCGCACCTGAGCAAAGACATTACGCCACGTATCTAATAACACATCAGCCTTATTCGGCGGCCGACGTACAGCATCAATTCGACGCTGAGCCATATAAGGAAACTCAAAACGTACGACACTAATATTTAAAGCCAACAAACGCTGCGTCATTGCCTCCATAAAATCACTGTCCATCGGTGCGCCTGCACCATGGGCAAAAATCAAAGTGCAAAACGATTCAGATGCATGCTTATATAAGACTGACATATTAATTAATATACCTATAAATATAATATCAACTTACAACCTATGACTAAAAGTCAAACCTGCACATATAGCTTCAATTATTAATAAGCTATATCGCAAAGCATAAACAACAAAGCAATATTATAACAAAACAACTAAAGCTATTTATAGCGCCCCACTCAAGATCAAAGTTAACACTGCGCTTTATTCGCCTGCACATTGCACTACGCATAGAGGAATGAATCGCATTCATACCAGTAAAACTCAACCTACACATTAAATTGAACGGCAACCAGCTATATATAGTCGTATTACTAGCCCTTAGTATTATTTCCTACTCAATTTGCGCTAAGATAAGCGCCACACCCCAAGAATTGGCAGCAAGCAAAAGTCGGCACACACACTTTTGTGGGCTTTATTTTGAGTAACTTTCGAAATAAAACTGACTTGTAGCGCTTTTGTAGTGATAACTCAGTCGTAATAAAGACGTACTGATTGCAATGGCAATATGCTTTGCCCATACTTGTCGGTGATTTAATTCCAAACAATCCATTACCCGTGGAAGTCTTAGCATGAGCACAGCAATCCAAGAGAATGCTTATAACTACAAGGTTGTACGCCAGTTCGCCATTATGACGGTGATTTGGGGTATCGTAGGTATGAGCATTGGCGTATTAATTGCAGCGCAATTAGTATGGCCAGAATTGAACTTTAACCTACCGTGGACCAGCTTCGGCCGGCTCCGTCCTTTGCACACCAACGCAGTTATTTTTGCATTTGGTGGTAGCGCACTGTTCGCCACATCTTATTATGTGGTTCAGCGCACATCGCAAACACGTTTGTTTTCAGACAAACTCGCTGCTTTCACCTTCTGGGGTTGGCAGGTTGTGATCCTAATGGCGGCAATTACTTTGCCACTGGGTTACACAACTACGAAAGAATACGCTGAGTTAGAGTGGCCTATCGCTATTCTATTGGGCGTTGTCTGGGTGGTTTATGCGATTGTTTTCTTTGGCACCATTGCCAAACGTAAAACATCACATATTTACGTGGGTAACTGGTTCTACGGTGCATTCATTATTGTAACTGCCATGTTGCATATCGTGAACCACATGTCGATTCCAGTGACTTGGTTTAAGTCCTACTCTATGTACTCAGGCGCAACAGACGCCATGGTTCAGTGGTGGTATGGACATAACGCTGTTGGTTTCTTCTTAACCACTGGTTTTTTAGGCATGATGTACTACTTCGTACCTAAGCAATCTGAGCGTCCAATCTACTCGTACCGTTTATCAATCGTGCACTTCTGGGCGTTGATCTCTCTGTACATCTGGGCCGGTCCACACCACTTGCACTACACCGCTTTACCAGACTGGGCTCAGTCTTTAGGTATGGCAATGTCGATGATTCTGCTGGCTCCATCATGGGGCGGTATGATCAACGGTATGATGACGCTGTCAGGCGCATGGCACAAACTGCGCACTGACCCAATCCTACGTTTCCTTGTTGTATCGCTGGCCTTCTACGGCATGTCGACCTTTGAAGGTCCGATGATGGCGATTAAAACTGTGAACGCCCTATCGCACTACACTGACTGGACCGTTGGTCACGTACACGCTGGTGCTCTAGGCTGGGTTGCGATGATTACTATCGGCTCGATGTACCACATGATCCCACGCGTCTTTGGCCGTGAGCAAATGCACAGTATTGCGCTGATTAACACGCACTTCTGGCTAGCAACAATTGGTACCGTACTGTACATCGCCTCTATGTGGGTGAACGGTATTATGCAGGGCCTAATGTGGCGTGCAATTAACCAAGACGGCACACTCACCTACTCGTTTGTAGAAGCACTAGAAGCCGGTCACTACGGTTACATGGTACGTATGATTGGTGGTGCATTCTTCTTAACCGGTATGCTGTTTATGGCATACAACGTATGGCGCACTGTACGTTCGTCAGACATTGAGAAAGCGAATGCCGCTGCACGCTTTACTGTTGGAGGCGCTCACTAATGAAGAATCATGAACGCGTTGAAAAGAACGTCGGTTTACTCGCGCTCTTTATGGTCATTGCGGTCAGTATTGGCGGCTTGGTACAAATCGTACCGCTGTTCTTCCAAGACTTAGTGAATGAGCCTGTGGAGGGTTTAAAGCCCTACACAGCTCTACAACTGGAAGGTCGCGACATTTATATCCGTGAAGGTTGCGTTCAGTGCCACTCACAGATGATTCGCCCTTTCCGTGCTGAAACCGAGCGTTACGGCCACTACTCTGTAGCAGGCGAAAGCGTCTATGAGCACCCATTCTTATGGGGCTCTAAGCGTACTGGGCCAGACTTGGCGCGCGTTGGTGGTCGTTATTCAGACGACTGGCACCGTGCCCACCTCTACAACCCACGTAACGTTGTACCTGAGTCTAAGATGCCTGCTTACCCCTGGTTAGTAGAAAACAAATTAGATGGTAAAGACACTGTTGCCAAAATCGAGGCCATGCGCTGGTTAGGCGTGCCTTACACCGATGCTGATATCAGCGGTGCAGTTGCAGCAGTTAAGGGCAAGACTGAAATGGAGGCTGTTGTAGCCTACCTGCAGGTACTTGGTACATCTATTAAGAGCAAACGGTAACGTTAATGGACATTGGATTTCTTCGCGGCGCAGGCACACTACTCCTTCTGGTAGCATTTATTGGAATGGTGTTCTGGGCTTATAACAATAAGCGTAAATCAAGCTTTGATGAGGCTGCTAACTTACCCTTCGCTGACGAAGAACCAAGCTCTAGTAGCGAGCCGAACAAAGACACATCCAGGAGCAACAACCCATGACTTCTTTCTGGAATTGGTACATCGTAATTCTTACGAGTGGTACTATTCTGGCCATAACGTGGCTCATTTTTGCGACACGTAAAGGTCAACGCAGTGACACAACGGATGAAACCTTAGGTCACGTCTACGATGGCATTGAAGAATACGACAACCCGTTACCACGCTGGTGGTTTATGTTGTTTGTCGGCACTATCATTTTTGCTGTCGGCTACCTTGTTCTTTACCCAGGTATGGGTAACTGGAAAGGTGTTTTACCAGGCTACGAAGGCGGTTGGACGTCAACTAAGCAATATGACCGCGAAATAGTTAAAGCTGATGCTAAATACGGCCCTATCTTCGCTAAATATGCTGCCATGTCGATCGAAGATACTGCTAAAGATGACGATGCTTTGAAAATGGGCGGGCGCCTATTTGCTTCGCACTGTTCTGTTTGCCACGGTTCCGATGCTAAAGGCGCGCATGGCTTCCCTAACCTCACCGACAATGATTGGATTTGGGGTGGAGAACCTGCCACCATTAAAGCATCAATTATGAACGGTCGTAATGCAGCAATGCCTGGCTGGGAAGCCGCTTTGGGTAACGAAGGTATCAAAAACGTGACGGGCTATGTACGTGGATTATCTGGCTTGAAAAATCCAGAAGGCCTTGATCTTGAGGCAGGTCAACAGTCCTACAACACAATGTGTGTAGCATGTCACGGCCCAGATGGTACAGGTAACCAGATGCTTGGTGCACCGAACTTGACAGACAGAATCTGGTTGTATGGCTCGAGCTTTGCTCAAGTTCAGCAAACAATTCGCCATGGCCGTAACGGTCAAATGCCTGCTCAAGCTGACTTCCTAGGCAACGATAAAGTTCACTTATTAGCCGCTTATGTATACAGCTTATCAAATGAATCGCAAAATCAGTAACATGATATCTGCGACACGCTGTCACTCTCTGCTACAACGCTAGCAGACGTATCATACTAAGCGGTATAAGCTTGTTCCGGCCAGTTTTACTGGCCGGATTTTTTAACACCGCACCGGCATAACCTGATGACTGACAAAATACCTGTAAAAAACATCACTCCCAACCAAGACACGACAACAAGCTTGTATGCGAAACGTGAAAAAATTTATACACGTGCATTTACAGGCATCTTTCGTAATATCCGTATTGTCTCTGGTTTATTTCTCTTTGCTCTATTTCTCGGAACTGCATGGTTGCAGTGGGGCGACCGCCAAGCTGTTTGGTGGAATTTACCCGAGCGAAAATTCTATATATTTGGCGCAACATTCTGGCCACAAGACTTTATGCTCTTGTCTTGGTTGCTGATTATTTGCGCCTTTGGCTTGTTTTTTATTACCGTGTTTGCTGGACGTGTTTGGTGTGGCTATACCTGCCCACAAAGCGTTTGGACATGGATCTTTATGTGGTGCGAAAAAGTCACTGAAGGTGACCGCAACGCCCGTATAAAGCTTGATAAAGCACCGATGTCGGCTAACAAGCTGATGCGTAAAACTGCTAAGCATGCGATGTGGGTGAGTATCGGTGCCATCACTGGCTTTACTTTTGTGGGCTATTTCACACCAATTCGTGAACTACCTATGCAGTTGCTTACAGGCGCGGCTGGTGGTTGGGCTTACTTTTGGTTTGGCTTTTTCACTTTACTGACCTATCTCAACGCTGGCTTTTTACGCGAGCAAGTCTGCGTCCATATGTGCCCTTATTCGCGCTTCCAGAGCGTGATGTTTGATAAAGATACGCTAATTGTTTCTTATGACCCTGAGCGTGGTGAAAAACGTGGCCCGCGCAGAAAAGGCAGTGACTACAAAGCAGAAGGTTTGGGCGACTGCATTGACTGTAAACTGTGCGTACATGTGTGCCCAACGGGTATTGATATTCGTGACGGTTTACAGATTGCCTGTATCGGTTGTGCTGCCTGTATTGATGCCTGCGATGATGTCATGCTTAAAGTCGGCTACCCAAAAGGACTGATCAGCTATACCACTGAGCATAACTTATCCGGTCAGAAGACTAAGATGGTGCGTCCGCGCTTAATTGGTTACGCTTTAGCGCTATTGGTCATGAGCAGCTTGTTTGGCTACACAGTTTTCAACCGTAACTTAGTTGAACTCAACGTAATCAAAGACCGCACCCCTTACCGTGAAAATCAAGAAGCTCGCATTGAAAACGTTTACACTATTAAAGTGATGAACAAAGATCAAAAAGACCATGTCTTTATGATTGAGGCCAGCGGCTTAAAAGGCTTAACTCTTGAAGGTAAGCAGCACGTTATGGCTGCAGCGGGTGAGATTCTAACGGTTCCTGTATCCATCTCAGTGGACCCAGAAGATTTACCATCAAGTACCAATAAAATTGAATTTAAAGTTCACTCTGAAGATGATGCAAATATTACTAGAACAGCAGAAAGTCGCTTCCTTGGTCCAACCATTCGTTAATTAAAGGATATTGTATGCAGCCCGAAGACAATGTTTTACCCTGGTATAAAGAGTTTTGGCCTTGGTTCATCATTGGTATGCTCAGTTTCTCTGTGGTACTCGGGCTGTCTTTACTGACGATAGCAATCCGTAATGCCGACAGCTTAGTGGTGGATAACTACTATGATGTCGGTAAAGGTATCAACACTTCTCTTGAGCGTGAAAAGCTTGCTGAGCAACTGGAAATGACAGGAACGCTCAACCTAGATAACGCGACTGGTCAGGTCGAATTTATTATCTCAGGCCAAAGTCGCCCCCAACAGTTAGTGCTCAATTTGATTTCACCGACTCAAGAAAAAAACGACCGTCGTATTATTTTACAGCCGGTAGGCAGTGACCTGTACCGCGGTCTCTTAGAAGATGATATCCAAGGACGTCGTTTTGTAGAAATACTAGGTCAAGAAGACGGTGCTGATTGGCGCTTATTTGAAGAACACACTCTACAGAACGGTCAACCCATTCGCTTAAGCAATTGAGCCCTACTGGCTCTCCTGCTGTAATACAGCAGGCTAAAAGCTGTTTCACTTATCGATAGCTGACTATTATGGTTGCGCCTTTATCCTGTTACCACTGCGGACTACCTGTTTTAACAGGTGATGCCTTTACTGCTGTTGTGTTAAAGGAACCCCGCGTCTTTTGCTGTCCAGGCTGCCAAGCCGTGGCGCAAACCATTATTGCCGGCGGACTCGAAAGTTATTATTTACATCGCAGCGAATCTTCATCTAATCCTGAAGCGCTGCCCGGTGTTCTGCCTGATGAACTTCTGCTGCTTGATCGTGAAGATATTCAAAAACCCTTTGTGAGCGTTTCAGGCAAGACCAGTGAAACCAAGCTGCTGATCGAAGGCATTACCTGTGCAGCTTGTGGTTGGTTGATCGAAAAACACCTTAAGCAACTGCCTGGTGTTATCGATACCTCTCTCAATCTCAGCAACCACCGCTTATCCATTCAATGGGATGCTGAGCAGATTGTCTTGTCTGAGCTGCTTAAAACCATTCGCCATATTGGCTATGCCGCCCACCCTTGGCAGCCCGACACAGTCAGCCAACAAATGCAGGTTGATAATAAACGCGCGTTACGCAAGCTCGGTGTCGCAGGTTTATTGTGGATGCAGGTGATGATGGCCTCGATGGCCACCTGGCCTGAATTTAATCTTGATCTATCCGAAGGCATGGACCGTCTGCTGCGCTGGGTGAGTTTAATTCTCACTACACCCATCGTATTTTACTGCAGCAGTGAATTTTTCCACGGTGCACTGCGTGATTTACGTACACGCCACTTAACCATGGATGTATCGGTTTCACTGGCCATTGCTGGAGCCTATGCAGCGGGAATCTGGTCAACCTTAACCGGTCAAGGTGACCTCTACTTTGATGCTGCAGGCATGTTTGCCCTATTTTTATTATCAGGGCGTTACTTAGAACGGCGTGCACGTGAACGCACCTCTGCCGCCACCTCTCAACTGGTGAATTTACTACCGGCTTCATGTCTGCGCTTAAATGCAGATGGCAGCAGTGAGCGTATTTTACTGAGCGAATTACTCAAAGGTGACCAACTGCTGGTCCCTCCCGGCAGTTTGATTCCTGCTGATGGCCGCATTGCCTCAGGCATATCCAGCATCGACGAATCACTGCTGACCGGTGAATACCTGCCCTTAGCTAAAAAACCTGGCGATACAGTTGTTGCCGGCACACTAAATATTGAAGGCCCGCTGACCATCGATGTTTTAGCCTTGGGTGAAGAGACGCAGCTCTCAGCAATTGTACGTTTATTAGAACGTGCGCAATCACTGAAACCGCGCCTAGCTGAACTGGCCGATACTGTTGCCCAGTGGTTCTTAATTAGCGTGCTCTTGATTGCTGCAGTAGTGGGCTTGATCTGGATGCAGATTGATTCCTCGCGGGCTTTCTGGATTGTATTATCCTTGTTAGTTGCAACCTGCCCCTGTGCTTTATCGCTGGCGACCCCCACCGCGCTCACTGCTGCAACAGGTTCACTGCATAAACTAGGTCTGCTAATCACTAAAAGCCATGTATTGGAAAGCTTCCAGCAAGTCGATACGGTTATTTTTGATAAGACCGGCACGCTCACTGAAGGTAAACTCACCTTAAAACAGATTTCAACTCTAGCCCAACTCAGCGAGACTCAGTGTTTAGAGCTGGCTGCGGCGCTGGAAAGTCATTCAGAACACCCGATTGCTCGTGCATTTGGCCGCACTACCACGATAGCGAACGATGTACAGAGTGCCCCCGGTTTAGGCCTGGAAGGCTGGGTGAATGGCCAGCAATTGCGCATTGGCCGCCCTGACTATGTCAGCGCACTCGGCAACTACCCTACCCCTGAGATGCCCAGCCAAGCCGGTCAATGGCTGCTGCTGGGTGACTCACAACACGCGCTGGCTTGGTTTGCCTTGGATGACAAACTACGTGAAGACGCACCTGCCCTACTGGAAACCTGTCGCGCACGTGGTTGGCAAGTGTTGCTACTCTCAGGTGACAGCTCACCTATGGTGCAGCAGATCGCCAAAGAACTGCAGATCACTGATGCCCGTGGTGGTCTGACACCTGACGATAAGCTGCAAGTACTCAAAGAGTTACACAGCCAAGGCCGTCACGTTTTAATGCTGGGTGATGGCGTCAATGACGTACCGGTACTCGCCGCTGCTGATATCAGTATTGCCATGGGCAGTGCCAGTGATTTGGCTAAAACCACAGCCGACGCCATTTTACTCTCCAACCGACTCAGCAGCTTGGTCAGCGCACTGACAGTAGCTCAAAAAACTCGCCGCGTGATTATAGAAAACCTGACGTGGGCCACGCTGTACAATGGCTTAGTCATCCCCTTTGCTGCTGTAGGTTGGGTCACCCCTGGCTGGGCTGCTTTTGGTATGTCAATCAGCTCATTGTTAGTGGTTTTAAACGCGCTGCGACTCACTCGTTTTCAAGAAACACTTTAATTTATTTTAGCGAGGCACACGATGGCCGCTCTATATGTAATGATTCCCGCCGCATTGATTCTTGTGGCATTAGCGATTCGCTTATTTTTTTGGGCGGTCGACAATGGTCAATATGAAGACCTAGACGGCCCTGCACACAGCATTTTATTTGATGACGAAGACCCCATGCACACCGCTGGCATGAAACATAACAGCACGCCTGACGAAACAACGGATAAACAACATGACTGATCTGCTCCCCCTCTTAGCTTCAGCATTTATTCTCGGCCTGCTGGGTGCCGGTCATTGCTTAGGGATGTGCGGCGGTTTAATGGGAGCACTGACTTTAAGCATCCCAGCAGAGCAACAACATAAACGCTTGCGGATGATTATTGCCTACAACCTTGGTCGCGTCAGTAGCTACGCCGTAGCAGGTTTCTTATTTGGCTTGTTGGGCTGGGCGGTAGAGCAAACCCCCGCTGCCGAAGCACTACGAATTGTTGCTGCACTGCTGCTCATTAGCTTAGGGTTATATTTGGCTGGCTGGTGGCATGGTTTAACTCACCTTGAAAAAGTCGGTCGTCATATCTGGAAATATATTCAACCCATAGCAGGTCGTTTATTGCCAGTTAAAAGTACACCGCACGCACTGCTACTCGGCGCACTTTGGGGCTGGCTGCCTTGTGGTTTGGTCTACAGCACTTTGTTTTGGACGGCAAGCCAAGGCGACGCAGCAACCAGCGCCCTGCTTATGTTTACCTTTGGCTTAGGCACATGGCCAGTTTTGCTCGCTTCAGGTTTAGCCGCTGAACGCGTCACCGCATTTTTACGCAAACAAAATGTTCGCTATGCCGCCGGCGCCATGGTTATTTTATATGGCTTATGGACTTTACCTGGCCCACACCAGCATTGGCTAATGGGGCACTGAGCCAAGAGCTTATACATAAAGCAGCATGATGCAGATCAACAGCCAAACCCTGGTCTGAGCCTATACTCGCTAAAAATCCGAATGATCACAGGATAAATGGCCATGGATAAGAGTACAGGTTGGAACGCTGCCTTATTTAACAGATACCATTGTTTAGATCAGCATGAGCCTGCACAGAATCCACTCAAGCAGCTCATCAGCGCTGTGCAACGCTGCAACGCCTTAGAAGCCAGTCGCACAGCACAAAGACCCTTGGCGCTTAATATTAGCATCCCGTTTTGCGCCAATGCCTGCTATCACTGTACGCAAAAAACCACTGTCACTAAAGACCGAAGTCGCAGCACCGCCTACTTAAATAGTTTAGAGCAGGAAATTCGCAGGGTCGCGCAACATATCAGCAGCGAACAGCCGATCACTCAATTGCATATTGGCGGCGGTACACCGACATTTTTAAATTCTGTGGAGCTGCGGCAACTGATGCGCTGCCTACAGGATAATTTCACTATCGTAAGCAATAACTTTAATCACTACAGTATTGATATTGACCCGCGTGAAACCGACTGGGCCACCATGGGCGTACTGCGTGATATCGGTTTTAACCGTATCAACATTATGGTGCAAGCACTTGATCCTGCTGTGCAACGTGCCATTAATAGCTTACACACCCCTGAGCAGACGCAAGCTATTGTTGAAGCAGCGCGCACATTACAATTTCGTAACGTCAGCATCAGTTTGATCTATGGCTTACCTAAACAAACAGCACAGTCTTTCGCACAAACGCTAAAGGATATTGTGCAGCTGGCACCTGACCGTATTATTCTCCAAGGATTTCAGCATCAACCCAAAAAGCATCCAATACAGCGCCGTATTGATAAAAAAAGCTTACCCAGCTCGGCGGAGACTGCGCAGATACTGCAAACAGCTTTAGAGCAACTGAGGCAAGCCGGCTATCAATATATAGGCATGGATAATTTTGCTCTGCCTGATGATGATCTAACTATAGCGCAAGAAGATGGCACCTTACGGCAGACTCTAGAGGGCTACACCCTTCTCACCGACGGTGATACTCTGGGCTTAGGCGTTACTGCGACAAGCCAAATTGGCGACCTTTACTACAGTAACAGCGCAGACCTCACCCTCTATCAAAACGCCTGTAATGCGCAGCAATTACCACCGGCATATGGCCTCTTGTATAGCACTCATGAAAAAATCAGCCAAGCGATTATTCAGGCGCTCAACTGCCAGTTCTATGTTGATTTCACCCCTATTGAACAACGCTATAACCTGCACATTAAAGACTATTTCAAGCAGCAATGGCCGCAACTGCAACAGATGCATAACGATGGACTGCTAGAGCTAACTGACAGCTCCCTGCAAATAACAACGCAGGGACGCTTATTGAGCTGCGCTGTCTGTCGACTGTTTGATCGCCCTGCTGCCCAGGAGATAGAGCAGGTCAGCACAGCGGTTATTTAGCCATCCAACGCTGACTATAAAATGCTCAAAGCAACTTTATAAAAGTCATACCTGTCGCCACTCAATAAACAAAGTGGCAGCTTCAGGCCGCCTAAGGTAATCTTAAGCGCAAATATTGACTTATAATCTTGATCAGGAAACTTGGCATGGCAGAAACAATCAATGTGCGTAGCCCGCACCAAGCGCATTGCAAAGACTGCAGCTTAGCCACGCTTTGCCTCCCTTTGTCCTTAGACTTGCAAGATATGAACAGCCTCGACAGCATAGTTAAGCGTGGTCGCCCCTTTAAGAAAGGTGAGTTCCTATTTCGCCAAGGTGATCCTTTTGTTTCAGTTTATGCTGTGCGCTCTGGCAGTTTAAAAACCTTTAGCGTGACCGATAGCGGTGAAGAGCAAGTCACAGGTTTTCATCTTCCCAGTGAACTCGTGGGCTTATCAGGTATGGACTCAGAGCTTTACCCAGCATCCGCTGTTGCATTAGAAACCACCTCCGTTTGCGAAATCCCTTTTGAGCGACTTGATGAACTCAGTGCCAAGTTACCGCAATTACGCCGTCAGCTGATGCGTGTTATGAGCCGTGAAATTCGTGATGATCAGCAAATGATGATGCTGCTCTCCAAAAAAACCGCAGATGAGCGCATCGCTACATTCTTAGTCAATCTTTCTTCACGCTTTCGTGCTCGTGGCTACTCACCGCAACAATTTCGCTTAGCCATGTCGCGTAACGAAATTGGTAACTACTTAGGTCTAGCTGTAGAAACTGTGTCGCGGGTGTTTACTCGCTTCCAACAAAATGGATTGCTAATCGCAGAAGGTAAAGAAATCAATCTCATAAACTTGATTGAAATCTGTGAATTAGCAGGTGGCAAATTAGATAACTGACCTGTCCCTCGGAGGCTTAACATATGATTTTTGATGAATTTGCAATTAAATCCCTGATTCGTCCCATTCCTGATTTCCCTAAAAAGGGCATCATTTTTCGTGATATCACCCCGCTCTTTCAGTCGCCAAAAGCGATGCGCATGGTGATTGATGGTTTGGTTCAGCGTTATGTAGAAAGCGATTTCACCCATGTGGGTGCAATTGAGTCGCGCGGTTTTTTATTAGGCTCCACTATTGCCTATGAGCTGAACAAACCGCTGGTACTGTTTCGCAAGCAAGGCAAACTACCGGCCGATGTACTCAGTGAACCCTACGATACAGAATATGAGCAATCAACCCTAGAAGTGCACGCAGACAGCCTCTGTGAAGGCGACAAGGTACTACTGATTGATGACATCATTGCCAGTGGCGGTACATTTGTTGCTGCAGCGCGCCTAATTAGCAAAATGGGCGCAAGCGTTTATGAAGTTGCTGCCATTATCGATCTACCAGAACTTGAAGGCTCACAGTTAATGCAAGATATAGGTATTCCAACCTTTACTTTGACTGCATTTACTTTAAACGAACACTAATACCGCTCTAATACCCGCTGAGTGAATACACTGAGCGGGCCCGCCTGTATAAAGTATTTCATCAAAATTTTGCAACTAAGCTGTAACCCATTCTCATTTACTTAATTAGCTCTATTTTACTGCGCTTAAGTGCACACTGCGACAACAGGTCACCAGTGTTACTTAGCTTTTATCCAACAATAAGTGACATAATATAAATGTCATATATGCTAAAAGAGTGTTAAACATGCATCGCTTCACTCACTATAAAAACACTTCTGTGCATGTAACAGGTTTTTCCTGTTTACAGGCTTGCAGTGTTACATCGGTATCAATCATTCCCCGGGGGTATGCACAATGATCTCGGAATCTCTTATTGAACTGTCCCGCTTTCAATTTGCGATGACAGCAATGTATCACTTTATTTTTGTACCTCTGACTCTTGGTCTGGCATTCTTGCTGGCCATTATGGAGTCAGTCTATGTCTTAACCGGCAAAGAAGTGTACAAAGATATGGTGCTTTTCTGGGGTAAGCTCTTTGGTATTAACTTTGCCATCGGGGTTGCCACAGGTTTGACCATGGAGTTCCAATTCGGTACGAACTGGTCGTACTACAGTCACTATGTTGGTGATATCTTTGGTGCACCTTTAGCCATTGAAGGCTTAATGGCGTTCTTCCTCGAATCAACCTTTATCGGTTTATTCTTCTTTGGTTGGGATCGCCTCAGCAAACGCCAGCACTTGGCGGTGACTTGGTTAGTCGCCATTGGCTCTAACTTATCAGCACTGTGGATTCTGGTCGCTAACGCTTGGATGCAAAACCCAGTGGGTGCAGAATTTAACTATGAAACAATGCGTATGGAAGTCACCGACTTTGCAGCATTGATCTTCAACCCAGTTGCACAAGTTAAGTTCGTTCACACCGTTGCTGCAGGTTATGTAACCGGTTCAATGTTTGTTCTCTCAATTTCTAGCTGGTACTTACTGAAAAAACGTGACATGGGCTTCGCTCGTCGTTCGTTTGCGATTGCATCAGCATTTGGTACCGCCGCAATTCTCTCAGTTATTATTCTGGGTGATGAGTCAGGCTATGAGATTGGTGACGTACAGAAAACCAAACTCGCTGCTATTGAAGCTGAGTGGCATACAGAAGAAGCACCTGCTGCCTTTACTTTGATTGGTTTGCCTAATATGGAAACCCATACAACGGACTATGCAATTAAAATCCCATACGCTATGGGTATTATTGCAACACGCTCGTTGGATACTGAAGTCGTGGGTATCAAAGACTTAATTGCTCAGCATGAAGTGCGTATCCGTAACGGTATTATTGCCAATGAGCGTTTAAAAACATTGCGTTCAGGTGACAATACTCCGGAAAATATCGCTTTGTTTGACGAAGTTAAAGCAGACCTTGGTTATGGTTTACTCCTGAAACGCTACACAGAAAATATTTCTGAAGCGACTGAAGAGCAAATCAAACAAGCTGCAGCCGATACGATTCCACACGTACCTAGCCTATTCTGGGCATTCCGTATCATGGTCGGTGCAGGTTTCTTAATGTTGGTTCTGTTTGGCTTAGCCTTCTGGGCATCTACACGACACAACCAAGAGCACAAACCTTGGTTGCTGAAGTTTGCTCTACTGTGCTTGCCACTGCCTTGGGTCGGTGTACAAACAGGTTGGTATGTTGCAGAAATGGGTCGTCAGCCTTGGTCCATTGGTGAAGTACTGCCAACGTTCCTGTCTGCCTCATCACTTTCTGTAGCAGATGTTTGGAGTTCGATTATTGCAATCGCCGTGATTTACACTGTGTTAATTATCATTGAAATGTTCTTAATGATTCGTTTTGCGCGTAAAGGTCCAAGCTGCTTGCACACAGGCCGCTACCATTTCGAACAAAATACAACTAAGAACGTATAGGGAGTGACGAAATGTTTGATTACGAAACTCTAAAAATCATCTGGTGGGTACTGGTGGGTGTCTTGCTCATTGGTTTTGCCTTAACTGATGGCTTTGACTTAGGTACAGTAATTTTACTGCCTTTCGTTGGCAAAACAGACAGCGAGCGCCGTGTTGTGATTAACACCATTGCGCCTCACTGGGACGGTAACCAAGTTTGGTTAGTGACTGCGGCTGGCGCCTTATTTGCAGCTTGGCCCGTGGTCTATGCCGCGTCTTTCTCCGGCTTTTACTGGGCCATGTTACTGGTACTGTTTGCGCTATTCACACGCCCTGTGGGCTTTGATTACCGCAGTAAGATCGATAACGCTAACTGGCGTACACGCTGGGACTGGACTCTCTGTGTAGGTAGCTTTGTACCTTCACTGGTGTTCGGTGTTGCCTTTGGTAACCTGTTTCTCGGTGTACCCTTTATGCTCGATGAAACCATGCGTATCAGCTACACCGGTAACTTCTTCGGTCTACTGAATCCGTTTGGTATCTTGGCTGGTTTAGTCAGTGTCGCAATGCTGACTACACACGGTGCAACTTGGTTGATGATGCGTACTGATGAGCAGATTTTTGACCGCTCACGTGCTGCTGCTAAGTTCTTCTCAATTGCATTCCTAGTCACCTTTATCGGTGCGGGCTTGTGGTTGTGGGTTGGCATTGACGGCTACACAGTTGCATCAGTGATTGATTTTAACGGGGCTATTGATCCGTTAGGTAAAGTTGTTGAGCGCAATAACCCTGGCTGGCTAGCGAACTATTCAACCTACCCAATCATGATCTTAGGTCCGATTATTGGTATTGCTGGTGGTGTACTGGCTCTATTGGGTGCAACAAGTAGTCGTTCTGCTGTCGCGTTCTTAGGTTCGTCACTGGCGATTACCGGTGCTATCTGTACTGCAGGTTTTGCACTTTTCCCATTCCTGATGCCATCCAGCATTGATCCAGCATCAAGCTTAACCATGTGGGACGCTGTATCCAGCCATAAAACCTTAGGTATTATGTTTATTGCAGCGGCAATCTTTGTTCCTATCATTTTGGCGTACACTTTATGGAGTTACATCAAAATGTGGGGCATTGTTAAAGTCTCAGATATTGAAGATAACCCGCACGGCCTCTATTAATAGATGCTAAATCAGCGGTGCGAGCTAACAAACCCGCACCGCTTATAAGCCAAAATGCTAACGCTAGGGCTTACCTGAAGCGGCTACACTGCTTCACCAAATGATTTAAGGGGTGTTTTATGTGGTATTTCACTTGGATTTTAGGCGTACTATTAGCTTGCAGCATGGCCATTATTAATGCGCTATGGTTAGAAAGATCATTCGATCTTGATGCCGACAGCGAGCCAAAGAAGTAAATAATACGCAATAAAAAAAGCCGTTACTTTTATAAGTAACGGCTTTTTTGTTTCAGTCACACTGACTTCTATTTAACGTTGTGCAACCTTCAGTGCTGCAGCAACCTTCGCATCATGACCATAACTGTCACTGCGGAAACGTAAGCGATTATCCATATCCACTTCAACCGTCCAGTACGCCAAGAGCACGGGAATGGGTTTCGGTAAATTAACATTACGTGTTTTTCCGCTGTTCTGAATTTGTACAATCCGCTCACGCTCTTCATCGGTCGCATCAAACAGCAACTGATCCACCAGTTTCTGTGCGTCCTCTACACGTACACAACCTGAACTGACTGTCCGAGTAGAGCGGCCAAATAGATGCTGACTGGGCGTGTCGTGCAAATACACGGTAAATGGATTGGCAAAGCGAATCGCAACTAGACCCAGCGCATTCTGTGGTCCTGGCCCTTGACGTAGCATAATGCCTGATGGCGCTTGCCAATTAATACTATGAGGATCAAGCACATTACCTTGATAATCCAGCACGCTCATATTCGTGCGTGCCAAATAACCAATATCACGACGAATAGCAGGTATTTTATCTTCGCGCAAAATAGTTGGCGGCACAGTCCAGGTTGGATTGATGGTTAAATGCGTAATACGCGACTTCAATAACGGCGTTTGTCGACGTACAGTGCCAACTTGTGTGCGTGTACGCCAGACAATATGGCCATCGCGAAAATACAATAAGCGGGCGCCTGCAATATCAACAACCAACATGGTTGGATCTATCTGCTTATCCAGCCAGCGAAAGCGCTCTAAATTAACTCGCACTTGCTGTAGGCGTTGCTCAGGACTGACATTTAACTCACGCAGTGTTGCAGGCCCAACAATGCCATCATCCTCTAAATAATGATCCTGTTGAAAAAACTTAACCGCGGTCGCAAGTTCATCCGTATAAAGCAGCGGATCAACAAAAACATCTGCTGTATCAGTTGAGCTATCTAACATACCTGCGATTTCTGCAACATCTAGAACCTGAACGACCTCCTCCACCTCGACTGCAGTGTTCTCAAGATACCCAGCCAACTGCAAACGTTCTACTAAGCGCGGTACACGTGCATCACGATCACCCGCACGCAACGACTTGCCTACAGTAGGCACAGTTCCCCACTCTGGCTGAGCCAGTATGTCGTTGCTTTTTAAAATTTCGCGCAAAGCTTGATAGCTTCGATGCTGAGGCCGCACCTGAGCAAAACTGTGCGCTAAACCATTGATACCAACCACCGCAGTCTCAACAATAGAACTGCGCGCTGGCTGCTGGACCTCGTTTTCATACCAATACGGCTCAACAGTTTTAGGATCAAGTACACCATCACGCAAGTGCTGCAGTGCTTGCAAGTAACCATGACTGATCAGCAACTCATTGCAATATTGTGCCGTCTGAGAAGCTGGCTGATCATAAGTCGTCAGACGGTGCATTTGGTACATACTCGGCTCTAAACCGTCGTAGCGAGTATCCAGCAGCAGTTCAGCAAGATGTTGGCGCTGGGCGGCATCCTGCCACATCGGTATATAGCCAACGGCCTGATAGAATGCTTGTAGTCGCTTAATCGATTGATCCGACAAACGGTCAGCGGTCGATTGAGCACAAGCTTGTGGCAACGCACTCAGCGTTTCAGTCAGTGTTTGCGCGCTGTTGTTTGGTTGCGCCCAACTGAATGTACTGTGTGTAATGCCAATAATGGCTAAAGCCAACAAGGTATGTTTTTTAAGCAAAGGTTTGGATCCCTTCAATGGGCTGGTAAGATGTGCGACCTAAATGCGCATCGCATCAGATAGACGCCTATAATGCATGTTGTATCACAATTATAAATACAGCACAGAGACATGTGCAGTGATGCCTCTTAGCCCAATGCTTTTTACTCAGCACTCAATGTGCCAAAACGAGACTATTTATATGCTTCGTCCTTTTTTAATTCGTACTTTTTTTCTAGCGGCTGCCAGTCTTTCTACACTTTCAGCAACCGCAGCAACACTTCCCACCCAACTCAATAATGCTCTTAAAAACGCCGCCCCATCGCTGGATATGAAAGTACTATCCACTGCACTCAGCGCGATGCAATGCGCCCTCACTAATGGTGCTGAGCCGGCTCAACGTTTAGCCGTGATTGATTTCTCTTTACCTTCAAGTGAAAAGCGCCTGTGGATTTTTGATCTACATAGCAAAAAACTTGTACTCAATGATTTTGTTGCCCACGGTAACCGCTCTGGCGATAACTTTGCTACCAGTTTCTCCAATACCAACGGTAGTCATCAATCCAGCATTGGTTTGTTCCGCACCTCTGAAAGCTACCAAGGTAAACATGGTTATTCATTGCGTATGGACGGCTTAGAGCCTGGTTTTAACGACCGTGCGCGTGAGCGTGCAATCGTGATTCACCCTGCTGACTATGTCAATCCAGACTGGATTAAAAGCCAAGGTCGCATTGGTCGCAGTCAAGGTTGCCCAGCAGTACGCCCAGAAATTGCCCGCACCGTAATTGATAAACTCAAAGGCGGTCAGTTTATGTTTTCTTGGTACCCTGATCAGCAGTGGCTACAAAGCTCGATTTACTTAAACTGCCGCACCCAGCAAGTGGCCAGTCGTAGCAATAGCAAAAACGCTGACGGTAGTTAATATATAACTCACCCGATAATTAAGATGAGCTGATGCCTAAAAAAACCATCAGCTCATCTTTTTTACTCATCGCATCTTGGTAGCCTAACTCAATTAACTCATTGCAATAGCCACGCTCAAACAATAAATAGCTCAACACCCCGCCACCGCTGGCCCGCATAGCGCCAGGCCCACGTAAAAACAAACGTAATGATGCGGGTAACTGGTGCCGATGACGCGCAGCAATATCATCAATTTTTTTACTCGGTGCAATCACCAATACATCAACCGGAGATAGGCCTAAGTGCTGTTTGCGCTCCGCTTTTGGCAGCAGTGTGCCAAAGTCATTTAAGCGCCCAAGCATCTCCAAATCAGACTCTAAATTATCAATAAAAGTACTGTTTAATAAATGCCCGCCAATTTGCGCAAGGCTCGGCGGGCGTGCAGTCATAGGAATGGTTTGTTTTTCTTGGGTCTGACTGCGCACGCCAATCACTAGCACACGCTGCGCACCCAAATGCAATGCTGGGCTAATAGGCGCAGCCTGACGCACCGCACCATCACCAAAGTATTCATGATCAACACGTACCGGTGGAAACAACAAAGGTATCGCCGAACTGGCCATAAGATGGTCAATGCGTAAACGCGTTGGCACACCATGGCGACGATGGCGCTGCCAAGGCTCGATATTGCCTCGCCCTTGATAAAACGTCACGGCCTGACCGGACTGATAAGCAAAGGCCGTCACCGCCACAGCGTGTAACTTACGCCGCGCTACAGCAAGATTAATACCTGAGAAATCCAACTCTTTCAGCAACAGCTCGCGCAAAGGTGAGTTATCTAATAAGGCCACAGGGTCTGCACCTCGGCCAAAGCCCAGTAAGTGCTGACCGACAAAACGCCCCGCTTGCCGCATCACCCCAAACCAGTCCGTACGATAGACTAAATTTGTACTAAAGCCTTGCCAAACCGAAGTCAATTTACGAATGGACTGCTGAAAATCGAGCGCACCACAGGCCAGACTCACCGCATTAATTGCGCCAGCAGAGGTGCCTACAATCACTGGAAAAGGATTCTCGGCTGACTCAGGCAGTAAATCAGCAATCGCCGCCAGCACACCGACTTGGTAAGCTGCCCGCGCGCCGCCACCGGATAAAATCAAACCTGTGATCGCTTTATTAGCATCCAGCGCCACATCAGGCACAGAGGTTTGCTCTGGTTTTTTCAATACAACTTTGCCTCACCTTCAGGTCGTGTTTTAAAACGGCGGTGCGCCCATAAATATTGTTCTGGGTGCGCCGTAATCGCCTGCTCAATCCATTGATTGATACGCAAGCAGTCCTGTTCATCTGACTCACCCGGAAAATTCTGCAAGGGTGATTCAATTTTAATTAAATAGCCTTGGCCATTGGCTAAACGAGTCTGCGTCATCGGCACTACTAGTGCACGACCTAATTTAGCAAATTTACTGGTCGCTGTTACTGTAGCAGCCGGCACACCAAACAACGGTATAAATAGGCTCTGCTTAGGACCATAGTCTTGGTCTGGCGCATACCAAATAGCCCGTCCTTGACGTAAAACCTTCAGCATACCGCGCACATCTTCACGCTTAATCGCTTGAGCATCGGCATTATGGCGCTCACGACCACGGCGCTGCACATAGTCAAATACAGGGTTCTTATGCGCACGGTACATACCATCAATCGTATGCTGTTGACCTAATAAGGCCGCACCGATTTCCAGCGTAGTAAAGTGGATCGCCATTAGAATCACGCCCTGCTCTTGTGCTTGCGCCGCTTGCAGATGCTCTAAGCCCTGCACTTGCACTAAAGCGCTTAAACGCTTTTTCGGCCACCACCAACTCATCGCCATCTCAAAAAAAGCAATTCCGGTTGAAGCAAAGTTTTCCCGAACAAGGTGCTGACGTTCGGACTCACTGAGCTGCGGGAAGCACAACTCAATATTACGGGTCACAATATGCCGACGACTGCCCGCAAAACGCAGCATCAATGCACCTAAAGCTCGACCCAAGCGTAATAAAACCACATAAGGCAATTGTATTAATAGCCACAAAAGGGCCAATCCGAACCACAGCAACCAATAACGTGGATGCAAAAAAGCGATATCGAACCGTAAGTCCTTCATACTCAAGACACCAAATAACGTAAAAACACGTATTCTACATGGCTTATTCATTTGCAGCCTGCCATGCTTAAGGATATAAACTATTTTAAATTTTACATTGCATAGAGCTATCCATGAATCATCTAGATCCTCTTGAGAAAGCACCGGTCTTTCAACTCAAAGGCAGCATGCTTGCCCTTACGATTTTAGAACTTTCAGTGAATGATCCTGAGTGCCTCGATGCTCAACTGGCTGAAAAGGCAGAACAAGCGCCACAGTTTTTTCATGACGCGCCCATTATTTTGGCATTAGATAAGTGCGCACCCAGCGCTGAGCCTTTAGATATTGCACAAATCCTCACCGTCTGCCGCAAGCATGGTTTACATCCTTTGGCTTTACGCACTGAAGATGCTGCACAACTAGCAGAAGCTAAACGTTTAGATTTAGCCGTAATGCCATCCAGCGGTGCACGTGAGCGCCCTCTGGGTGGTACGCAAGCAACAGAAGCACCTGCACCAGCACCTGCCGAACCCAGCATGATTCCGGCCAAAATCATTACGCAACCGGTACGCAGCGGCCAACAAATTTATGCTAAAAATACAGATTTAATTGTTATGTCTGCCGTCAGCGCTGGTGCTGAGCTGTTAGCCGATGGCAATATTCATGTCTACGGCCCTTTACGTGGACGTGCTCTAGCAGGTATTAATGGCAATACTGATGCACGCATTTTCTGCCAACAGCTGGGTGCAGAAATGCTGTCTATAGCTGGGCAATACAAGCTTGCAGAAGACCTAAGACGCGACCCATTATGGGGTAAAGCGACACAAACTTGTCTAAATGATCAACACTTAGACATCTCTGCACTCTGACCTATACCTTTGCAGTGACTAACACTTTATAATAGTCGCATCAACCACCCTTTACTCAATTCATAAGGTGATCCGCTTGTCTAAGATTCTCGTTGTAACATCAGGTAAAGGCGGCGTTGGTAAAACTACTACCAGCGCTGCAATCGGCACTGGCCTAGCATTACGTGGTCACAGAACCGTTATTGTCGACTTTGACGTTGGCCTACGTAACCTTGATTTAATCATGGGTTGCGAGCGCCGTGTGGTGTACGATTTTGTCAACGTAATCAATGGTGACGCCACCCTTAATCAAGCACTGATTAAGGATAAGCGCTTAGAAAACTTATATATTTTAGCCGCCAGCCAAACCCGTGATAAAGATGCTCTAACCCTTGAAGGCGTTGAGAAAGTCCTGACAGAGTTAGCTGAACAGTTTGAATATGTTATTTGCGACTCACCGGCCGGTATTGAAAAAGGCGCGCACTTAGCCATGTACTTAGCTGACGCTGCCATTGTTGTAACCAACCCTGAAGTGTCGTCCGTACGTGACTCAGACCGTATGCTGGGTTTACTTTCCAGCAAATCCAAGCGTGCTGAAGAAGGTCGCGAACCCATTAGCGAGCATTTATTACTGACCCGCTACAGCCCAGAGCGTGTTGCTCGTGGTGAAATGCTCAGTGTTGAAGACGTCGAAGAAATCTTATCGATCCAAATGATCGGTGTAATTCCTGAGTCACAAGCGGTCCTAAAAGCATCCAACCAAGGCATACCGGTTATTCTGGATGACGAAAGTGATGCAGGCCAAGCATACAGCGATGCTGTTGATCGTTTATTAGGTAAAGAGGTGGCGCACCGTTTTCTGGATGTTCAGAAAAAAGGCTTCCTGCAGCGTATGTTCGGAGGTAAAGAGTGAGCATTTTTGATTTTCTTAGAGTCCGTAAAAAAACACCCACGGCATCCCTAGCCAAAGAGCGTTTGCAGATCATTGTCGCCCATGAGCGCGGTCAACGTGATGAGCCTGACTATTTACCAGCGCTGCAAAAAGAGCTGGTTGCTGTGATCAGTAAATATGTGAAAATTGATCAAGAGCATGTACAAGTTGCCCTAGAAAACCAAGGTAGTTGCTCGATTTTAGAATTGAACATTACCTTGCCTGACCGCTAAACTCAGGTTATCTAAGCAATAATGATTTGGCGGCCACTGAGCCGCCAATTTTATATCTAGAGTATGTTATGCCACTATCCAGCATTGAAATCATCTATGTCGACGCTCACATTTTAGTGGTTAACAAGCCCACTTTATTATTGTCGGTCCCCGGACGCGCTGAAGACAATAAGGATTGTTTAGTCACTCGCCTGCAAGACAATGGCTACCCCGATGCACTGATAGTGCACCGCTTAGATTGGGAAACCACAGGTTTAATGATTCTCGCGCGAGATCCTGATAGTCACCGTGAGCTGTCACGCCAATTTCAAGACCGCGAAGTGCATAAACGCTATACCGCTCTGTGCTGGGGTAACTTTGCCCAAGACGAAGGCAAAGTTGAGCTACCCATGCGTTATGACCCACCCAATAAACCACGCCAAATAGTGGATCATGAGCTCGGTAAGTACGCGCTGACCTTATGGAAAGTGCTGCAACACAACACGGACCACTGCCGCATTGAGCTGACACCCTACACTGGGCGCTCACATCAGTTACGTGTGCATATGGCTGCCATTGGACATCCAATATTAGGCGACTGTCTCTACGCCCACCCACAAGGCATTGCAGCCGCATCACGTTTATGCCTGCATTCGAGCGAGCTGAGTGTCACTCACCCGCATTCTAAAGAGCATTTAGCCTTTATCTGCCCCGCTGCTTTTTAAGTCAAGATAGAGCGCTGTATTGCCACACATATCTATCATCTAGGCAGATGCATTACACTCTGCAATTAAGAACACTGAATTGGACAGGCACCCTATGTCACCCCATGCAGCCTTACTTGCGTTACGCAACTATTTAACCAACCAAATTCTAGGCCAAGAGCATCTGATTGATCGGTTATTAATCACCTTATTGGCCGACGGACACTTATTGGTCGAAGGCGCACCGGGGCTGGCTAAAACTAAAGCCATTAAGTATCTGGCTGAAGGTTTAGAAGCCAGTTTTCAACGTATTCAGTTCACCCCTGACTTGCTACCCTCGGATATCACTGGAACTGATATTTATCGCCCTGAAAGCACTTCATTTGAGTTCCAACAGGGTCCTATCTTTCACAACCTGATTTTAGCCGACGAGATCAATCGCGCTCCAGCCAAAGTGCAATCAGCACTGCTTGAGGCGATGGCCGAACATCAAGTCAGTATTGGCAATAACACCTACACCCTACCCAACTTATTTTTAGTCTTGGCGACACAAAACCCGATAGAGCAAGAAGGCACCTACCCACTGCCGGAAGCGCAGTTGGATCGCTTTTTAATGCACGTCAAAATTGGTTTTCCTGATGCGCAGATTGAGCGAAAAATCCTCCAGCAATCGCGCAGCATTGCCCTACAAGGTGAGCAAAAGCCGACTGAACTGCTCAGCCAAGACGCTCTTTTTGCAGCGCGAGAAGAAATTCTAAATTTATATATGGCCGATGCGATGGAGGAATACTTAGTCCAACTAGTGATTGCCACTCGTACACCAGCAAAATTTGATCCAGAGCTGGCTCAATGGATTCGTTTTGGCGCCAGCCCACGGGGTTCAATTGCACTAGATCGCTGCTCTCGTGCACATGCTTGGCTGGCCGGCCGCGACTTTGTTAGCCCGGAAGATATCCAAGCGGTATTATTTGATACATTGCGCCACCGTATTATTTTATCTTTTGAGGCCGAAGCCGCAGGCATTGATCAGGATCAGGTGCTGCAGCATTTACTCGATGTTGTTGCAGTCGCTTAATGGACATGCTCGGCCGCACGCATATTGATCTGCCTAACCTGTTGGATATGCGCCATTATTTGCAACGTATTGAGTTATTTAGCTCACCCTTACAACGCAGCACCTTACTGGGCTTGCATCGCTCACGCTTACGCGGTCGCGGCATGGACTTTGACCAAGTGCGCGCCTACCAAGCCGGTGATGATGCTCGCAGTATCGATTGGCGCGTAACCGCGCGAACCGGAACAGTCCACACCAAGGTGTTTCATGAAGAACGCGAACGCCCAACCTTTATTTTAGTTGAGCAAAGTTTGCATTTGTTTTTTGCCAGTACCGGTAATTTTAAATCAGTTATTGCCGCTCAGGCCGCCAGTTTATTTGCTTGGGCCAGCCTTAAACACAATGATCGAGTGGGCGGCTTAGTCTTTGATCATAACAGCATTCAAGCCGTTGCAATGCACCGCAGCAAGCGCAGTGTACTGCATCTTTTACAAGCGATTACCGATGCTAACCAGCGCCTGCAACAGCCGATGACATCAGCATTAAACAACCCTTTACCACAGGCTTTACAGCAAGCTCAGCGTTTAACACGGCCAGGCAGTTTAATGATTTTAATCTGTAACGAGCGCCATTTAAATGATGAGACTAGCCAATTGCTACGCAACTTAGCCGCACACGCAGAATTAATTTTACTGCCGCTATCTGATCCGCTTGAACACCGCTTACCGGATATGGGTAACGCGCTATTTGGCTTAGGTGAGCACAGTGTACGACTCAATACAAACAGTCGATATATGCGCCAGCACTGGCAACACACCGGCGCAGCTTATCAAGCCGCATGGCAAACACTGGCGCAACAGCTGAATGCACCCTTGCTGCCCTTGAGCACCTCACAATCCGTCGCGCAGCAATTACAAGACATCAACTTACGCCCATCGTATACGAGCCAAGGCGCGCCATGATTAGCATTGACACACTGCAACCCATTATTTTACCCGAGCCCATCAGTGGCTGGCCACCCGCGCCGGGTTGGTGGTTGTTGGCTGTATTGCTTACTGTATTGCTCATAACGATCTACATGCTGATCCGCAACTCTAGACCCAAGCAGCAAGCAACAAGCTCTGATCCACTGCGTGAGAGTGCTTTAGAGCAGCTCTACACCTTAGCTAAGCCTTATAATGGTGAACAAGCCGGGCCATGGCTGCAGCAACTCAATCAACTGCTCAAACGCATCTGCACGATACGTTATCCGGAGCACACCAGTCACACCCTAAGCGGTCGTGAATGGCTGGCTTTTTTAGACAGCCGTTGCCCAGCCGCCGGATTGACGCGCTGGATGATATTAGTACAAGGCAGCTATCAACCTGATTGCCGCCTGGATGATAAATCCATTACTCAATTACAACTCGCCATTGATACTTGGATTCGTAAGCATGTTTGAATTTGCTTGGCCATGGCTCTTGCTGTTACTGCCACTGCCGGTGTTAGTGCGTTTTTTGATGCCTCCTGTACGCCAGCACGGCACTGAGCTGCAAGTACCTTTTTATAGCGAACTCCAAGCATTGCAAGATGCTCAACGCAAAGTACAGCCGTACTGGCGCAGTCAAGCGCTGCTCTACACTTTGATTTGGTTATTATTACTGACAGCAAGCGCTCGCCCACAATTACATGGCAGCTTGGAAGAACGTCCGCAGACCGGTCGTGATTTATTAATTGCCATGGATGTATCCAATTCGATGCTCTACAGCGATATGACACTGGATAGCAGCAGCCTGTCGCGAATGGATTTTGTAAAGTACTGGCTGAATAACTTTATCGCACAGCGCCATGGCGACCGCTTAGGACTGATTTTATTTGGCAGCCAAGCCTACCTGCAAGCCCCCCTAACCTATGATCACCACAGCATTAAAACTTGGGTTGAAAATGCACAACCTGGTATTGCTGGTGAAACCACCTCCATTGGTGATGCAATTGGCTTAGCCATTAAACGCTTACGTGAGCGTCCAGCTCAACAACGCGTACTGCTGCTTGTCACCGATGGCGCCAATAATAGCGGTGTGATGTCACCTGTTGCTGCAGCACAATTGGCGGCACGCTATCACATTAAAATTTACACCATCGGTATTGGCAGCCGCCAGGCCAGTCTGTTGCATGAAATGATCGACACGTCGAGCCTTGAATTAGACGAGCAAGGATTGACTGAGATAGCGCAGATCACCAACGGTCAATATTTTCATGTCACCAACAGTCATGACTTTAGCCAACTGCTCAATACGCTCAATCAGCTTGAACCCAGCGCTAACTATCAAACGCCCAAACGCCAGATCAATGAACTCTACAGTTGGCCACTGGGTGCAGCATTAATGATGAGCATGCTCTTGATTGCACTACGCGTGTATCGCCTACAGCGCCAAACACGACTTACACAGGAACCCAACTGATGTCTGCAATCATCGCCAGTTGGCCGCAATGGACTCGTGAATATTGGTTACTCTGTGCACCACTGGCTGCATTACTGTTGTGGACTCTGTACCGCACGCATCAAGTGCAACGCGACTGGCGCTCATTTTTACCGCCAGCCTTCCATGCTCTTTTACTTAATCAGGATGCACCCAAGCAACGCCACACCCGCTATCTGATCTTGGGCAGTGCTTGGCTGTTTGCCCTTCTAGCACTATTGGGCCCAAGCTGGGAAAGCACAACTGAACCATCAGCCACAGAGCCACAAGCCGCACCCTTAGTGATCGCCATACAACTTACGCCAGATATGCTAGCCAATGATTTAGCGCCCAGTCGTCTGCATCATATTCGAGAAAAAGTACTGCATATTTTGGAACAACGCCAAAGCGCCTTTACCGCTCTTGTGGTCTACGCCGGTAGCGCGCATACACTCGTGCCATTAAGTAATGACCTACTGACCAGCAGTAATCTGCTGCAGGCATTACAGCCTGACTTAATGCCTGTACCGGGCCTGCGCGCAGATTTAGCCATTGAGCGTGCCATCGCTTTATTGCAACAGGGTGCGCAAGGCCAAGGGCAGATTCTACTGATCAGCACAGGCGTATCCATCAATGAACAAAAAGCCATCAGCCAACGTCTGCAACGTACAGCTATTGATTTTAAAATTATGGGAGTCGGCACTACTACAGGCGCCCCCATCGCACTCTCTGCACAAAGTCACTTCCTCACTGATGCGTCCGGTGCCGTGGTGATGAGCAGGCTTAATCGGACATCCTTACAGTTGCTTGGTAAGCAAACACAAAGCCCCTATACCGACCTGCACACTGACGACAGTGATCTACCCGCACTGCAACTGACCCACCTAACGGATAGCAACAGTACCTCGGCGCTATTGCGCTCCACTGTTGAGCAACGCGATCAAGGCTATTGGTTGATCTTACCCATACTTTTTCTGACTGCTTTGTTTGCACGGCGTGGCAGCCTACTGTTGATTCTAGTGTGCCTGTTACCCATACCCTCCTTTGCCGTGGACTGGGATCACCTCTGGCAGCGCCCTGATCAACACGCGGCACAACTGATTGAACAACAACCAGCTCTGGCTGCGCACTATTTTACCGATCCCCTCTGGCGTGCCAGCGCCTTATATTTAGCGCAAGACTATCAGGGCGCAGCTGAGCTTTTTGCCAATATTGACACACCAGAAGCGCATTATAATCGTGGCAATGCCTTGGCCTTAGCAGGTTTACTAGAGCAAGCGCTGCAGGCCTATCAACAGGCTTTGGATCTAGCACCCGAGATGCTGGCTGCGCAATACAATAAAGCACTGGTCGAAAGCGCTTTAGCCGCCGCTCAACACACCCCAGAAGAGCGCCCTGAGACTGCACCTAACTCAACAGAATCAGCAGCACACTCAGCCAATTCACTCAGCACAACAGCGCCTGAAACATCAACCATCATTAGCAATCATGCAGCAGATTCTCAGGACAACTCACAGACCACATCTGTAGATATCGCAGCCGAAGCCATACAGATCAGCCAACACTCTACAGCGCCACTCAATCCAGACAATACTGCATCCACAGCACCGCCTAAGCAGCCCGCAGAATCTGCGATACACTTTGAAAGCTGGCTGGAGCAAATCCCAGATAATCCCAGCGAGTTATTAAGGCGTAAATTTTTATACGAACACAGGATGCAGGAGGCCGCACCTTGAATCTACGCCATATCGCAACCTATCTAGTCGGCTTGCTACTGCTGTGTATACAACCAGCACAGGCAGCAAGCTTTACTGCACAAGTCGACCGCACCCAGCTTAATATGGGTGAAAGCGTTGAGCTTATTCTCGAATCAACAGATCACGCGCAGTTTTCAACACCGGACCTATCGCCACTTAAACCCTTATTTGAGTTATTAACCAGCAAACAAATCAGCCGTATTAGCACTGAGACAGGCGCCGAGCGCAACTTAACACAATGGATTCTGAGCTTACGGCCAAAACAAATAGGGCCGCTCACCATTCCACCGCTGAGCTTAGGCGAACAATATAGTGCGCCCGTCCATCTATATGTGCAGGCACCGAGTGAGCACAGTATTGCCCCACTTGAGCCCGTCTATATTGATACACAGCTGGATCAAGACGAGGTGTATATACAAGGTCAAATCATCCTGACATTACGTATTTATCATGCCATTCCTTTATTTGCTGACAGCAATCTAACGCCGCTATTACTCGACAATGCTCGGGTTGAGCAACTGGGCAAACCGCGTACCTTTGAGCAACATATCAATGGTGTACGTCATGGTGTGATTGAAATTAGTTATGCGGTTTTTCCACAGCAAGCCGGTGTTTTAGATATTCCAGAGCAAATATTCTCTGCCACCTTAGCCGGCCACAACCCCTACTCACTGACCCCTTTTACCGCGCAGCCTGGCCAACGTATTGAAGTTAAATCAGCACGTATTCCAGTACAGGTTAAAAACATACCCAGTACATTCCCCAAGGATGCTATCTGGCTACCGGCCCAGCATCTCAGTCTAAAGCAAGAGTGGGCACCCAGTTTGCTGGCACCGCTCAGCACTGGCAACGCGCTGACTCGCTTACTGACTTTAGAAGCACAAGGCTTACCCAGCTCACTGCTTCCCGCTCTTTCTAGCAACAGATCAAGTGACTATAGCCTCTATGCCGATAAACCTTCGCTGAGCCAGCGCTACACTGAGCAGGGTTTATTAAGCAGTCGCAATCAACGCCAAGCCTTTATTTTCCCCACAGCAGGTCAATATAACTTAACCGCGATACGCTTACCTTGGTGGAACACGCAAACAGATCAACTTGAATATGCCGAGTTACCTGAGCAAGCGCTGCAGGTCATCGCACAGCCACTGAGCCATAGCACGCTGGATATCACACCCATTGATCGCCAACCACTACCATCAGCACTCAACCCAAAACAGCTGCAATTTTGGCAGATGCTCTGTGTATTTTTTATTGCTTTAAGCCTGCTCGGTTTTACACTTTGGTGGCGTGCTCGTCACCAACCGGCCATTGTTGTTAGCAGTCATACTCCTACCGAGCGCAACCTGCTCGATGACTTAAAACGAGCGTGTTTATCCAATGATCCAACTAGCACCCGCCAAGCATTGGATGCATGGGCACGTCAGTACCCTGAATCATTAGTTGATATGGCGGCACGTGATCAAACCCTCAGCGAGGCTTTGGATGCATTAAATAGCGCACTCTACAGTGAGAGCAATAGCGACTGGCAAGGTCGTGCAATCTGGCTCGCCATTAGACAGTTATCATTTAATGAGCAAAGAAATGCTGACACTGACACTCAGTTGCCACCGCTTTACCCACCCTAACTCGCCTATTATCAGCGCCTGTAGCGTATACTAGAACATATGTAGGACTTTCGTTACCGTTGTTAAGACGGTATGGTTTATAGCATTTGTAACCTATTGATAGCGTTGGGCAGGATGCTTTGGCGCATTTAATTTTATAATCTGTGAGTGAGATAATAACGACGATGGCTGATTTACCAATCGATGACTTAAATATTGCTTCTAACGTGACCTTGATCACTCCAGAGCAATTAAAACAAAAAATACCGCTGAGTGAAGCAGCACAACACACCGTATCGCATGGCCGCCAAGTCGTGCGTGATATTTTAGATGGCAAAGATCACCGTTTATTTATTGTGATTGGCCCCTGCTCTATCCATGACCTAAAAGCAGCGCATGAGTATGCAGACCGCCTAAAAGCTTTGGCTGAAGAAGTTTCAGACACCCTATTTTTAATTATGCGTGTGTACTTTGAAAAACCACGTACCACTGTCGGCTGGAAAGGTTTAATCAACGACCCTTACCTAGACGACACTTTTAAAATTGAAGATGGTCTGCATATTGGCCGCAAGTTACTGCTGGACTTAGCAGAGAAAGGCTTGCCAACAGCGACTGAAGCGCTGGACCCTATCTCGCCTCAGTATATGCAAGATTTAATCAGCTGGTCAGCCATTGGCGCACGCACCACTGAGTCACAAACCCACCGTGAAATGGCATCAGGTTTATCTTCTGCTGTAGGCTTTAAAAACGGTACGGATGGTGGCCTAACTGTGGCGATTAACGCCCTGCAGTCGGTTTCCAACCCTCACCGCTTCCTGGGTATTAACCAGCAAGGTGGCGTATCCATTGTAACCACAAAAGGTAACCGCTACGGTCACGTGGTGCTACGCGGTGGTAATGGTAAGCCTAACTACGATTCAGTCAGTGTGGCTTTATGTGAGCAAGAGCTGAAAAAACATAAAATTGAACCCAATATTATGATTGACTGCAGTCATGCCAACTCCAATAAAGACCCTGCGCTGCAGCCTTTAGTACTGGACAATATTACCAATCAAATTGTCGACGGCAACCAATCGATCAGCAGTTTAATGGTTGAAAGTCATTTAGGCTGGGGTAGTCAGGCAATCTGTGCAGATTTAAGTCAATTGAAATACGGCGTATCGGTGACCGATGCCTGCATTGACTGGGATACCACTGAAGAAAGTATCCGCAATATGCATAAAAAACTAAAAGATATTTTACCGGCTCGTAAGGGTAAGTAAAACACTTAAGCGCTCAACATTAACGCCCAGTCTTGTACTGGGCGTTAATGTTTGTAGCTATCACTTATTGCGGATGACGCTGCAAATACACAGCAATATACGAACAGCTTGGAATCACTTTATAGCCCTGCTCTTTCGCATAGGCCAGCGCTTCTTTAGCTAATACAGCAGCAACGCCTTTACCACGTAACTCGTTAGGTACAAAGGTGTGGTGTATATCCCATGTTTGCGCATCCACTGCGCGGTATTCTAGAATCGCTTTATAACCATCAACCACAGTTGAGAAACAGTGGGTTTGGGTATTGTGCTCAACATGAATAGACTCGCTCATTGTTGCCTCCAAAATCAAGATATAGTCTTAGCATACACTGATCTTACTTTTGTGTATGCGTCTAGCTCACAGCATAGTTTCGTCTAAGTCTGGCCTCTAAATATAGAAAAACAGCATCTCCAATAGGTCAACAAATCTATGATCAGCAGTGCCACTCCATTCAATGATTATACTGAGTCTTACTGGTTTTCAAGCTGATCCAGCTTCTCTAAAAAATCAGCTTCATCTAAAACATTCACTCCAAGCTCTTGCGCACGCGTCAACTTAGAGCCTGCGCTGCTACCTGCCACTACACAACTGGTTTTAGCTGAAACAGAACCTGCCACTTTAGCGCCAAGCATTTCAAGGCGAGATTTTGCCTCGGTGCGCGTTAACACTTCTAAAGTGCCGGTTAATACCCAGGTCTGCCCTGCTAAGGGCGCAGCCTGCACCTGTGCGCGCTGGCTGGTCCAGTGCATGCCAAAGTCCAGCAACTGCTGCTCCAGCTTAAGCACCCGCTCGCGCTGCCCCTCTTGCTTAAGAAAGGCCTGCAAACCTAAGGCGGCATTTTTGGATAAGCGCTCAACACTGGTTAAATCAAGCCAGTCTGCAGCAAATAAAGCATCGACTTTTTTAAAATGTTCGGCTAAGCGCTGAGCACTGGTACGCGCCACACCTGTAATTTGAAACTGCTCAATAAAACCCGCCAAAGTCGTGCAAGCTTGAAACTCAGCTTCAGGCTCACCACTATCCATCGGCTGCACACCCAGTTCAGCAAGATCTGCAATCACAGCTTGGTTATGACTCTCAGCAAAGAAACTGGCAATTTCATGTGCCACTTCAGCACCAATCTCCGGCAACCACAATAAAGTTTGCGGGAAAGCCTGTTGTAAGCGCTCAAGCGAGCCTAATGCGCGGGCTAACACTTTGGCGGTTTCTTCACCGACATCCGGAATACCTAAAGCAAAAATTAAACGCGCTAAACGCGGCTGTTTGCTGTTGGCAATCGCAGTGATGAGGTTGCGTGCAGACAAGTCGGCAAAACCATCCAACTCCACCACTTGCTCATAAGTTAAACGGTATAAATCAGCCGGCGAAGCGACTAATTTACGCGCAACTAATTGCTCAATGATTTTGTCACCTAAGCCATCGATCTCCATGGCACGACGTGAGACAAAATGCAGCAGTGCTTGTTGCAGTTGGGCTTGGCAACTTAAGCGCCCCATACAGCGCCACACTGCTCCATCACTGACTACTTGCTTACCTTTACCACGACGCACCAACTGCGTGCGTTCCACGTCAGAGCCGCAGACTGGGCACTGCGTGGGTGCAGGTATAGGCTTAGCATCATCCGGACGGCGCTCAAGGACTACTTGAGTGATTTGCGGAATCACATCACCGGCGCGGCGCACAATCACGCTATCACCAATCATCACACCCAAGCGCGCCACTTCATCCATATTATGCAATGTGGCATTCGACACTATAACGCCGCCGACATGCACGGGTTTTAAGCGCGCCACAGGCGTGACTGCACCGGTGCGCCCCACTTGAAACTCGACATCCAGTAATTCAGTGATTTCTTCTTGTGCTGCATACTTATAAGCAATCGCCCAACGTGGCTCACGCGCACGAAAACCTAAACTGCGTTGCTGCTCAAGAGCATCAATTTTAAAGACCACACCATCGATATCGTAGGGTAACTCAGCTCGACGCTGACCAATATCCGCGTAATAGGCCAAACAGCCTTCAATACTCTGCACGACCTTAAGCTCAGGGCTAATACTGATGCCCCACTCACGTAAACGCTGCAAGGTACTGCTGTGTCCGTCGGCCAAACCTTCAGTGCTGGTGCCATAGCAACAAAACTCTAAAGGTCGGCTGGCGGTTATTTTTGAGTCCAGTTGACGCAAACTACCCGCCGCAGCATTGCGTGGATTGGCAAAAGGTTTTTGCCCCGCTGCCAGTACACGTTGATTCAGCGCGGTAAAACCGGCTTTAGGCATATAGACTTCGCCACGCACCTCTAGCACTTCAGGCCAGCCTGTTCCTTGCAACTTCAGCGGTACATTGCGAATGGTACGCACATTGGCGGTGATGTCTTCACCAGTCTGGCCATCACCGCGGGTCGCAGCTTGGATTAACACACCCTTTTGATAGGTGATACTGACCGCCAAGCCATCTAACTTAGGCTCACAGCAATAATCAACGTAAGCCGTTTCAGAGAATAAATCCTGCGGCTGCTCACTGACACCCAATGCCTGTTCGGCACGCTGAGCAAAATCCAACACTTGCTCCCGGGCAAAAGCATTGCCCAAGCTCAGCATCGGTACCACATGCTGTACTTGCTTAAAAGTATCCAACGGCTGCCCTGAAACACGTTGCGTCGGCGAGTCAGGCGTGATCAGCTCAGGATGTTCTTGCTCAAGCTCACGCAACTCAGAAAACAAACGATCGTATTCACTATCGGGGACAGAGGGATCATCTAAAACATAATAACTATAATCATGCTGCTCAATGCTTTGGCGCAGTTGCGCGATACGTGTAGAAATACTTTGATGTGCACTCATGCTCTGTACTCAAACAAAAAGAGCAGCCTTAGCTGCCCTTTCAGATCTTCAAAATAACAACAATTATAATGTATTGACCAGCTGTCGACGCTCGAAGTCGGCAATACGCTGACGGTAATGCTCAATCGTCTGCGCTGTTAAAACGCTACGGTGATCATCTTTAAGATCTCCTTCCAGCTCTTTGGCGACTTTGCGCGCCGCAGCAATCATTAAATCAAATGCTTGTCTACTATTGCGTGGCCCAGGTAAAGCCATAAAGAAACACACTGCGCGAGTGCTAAACATATCCATATCGTCTAAATCAAAGGTCCCTGGATTGAGCGCATTAGCCATCGAAAATAGTGTTTCACCGTGACCCGTCATACTCTCGTGACGATGAAAAATATCCATCGCACCAAAGCGCAAACCGCTTTCTAAAATACTTTGCAATAATGCCGGCCCCTTAAAACCATCGGGGCTGCGCGACTCAACATTAATAATTAAAATATCATTGTATGGGTCCGCTGCCGCATAGGCTTCTTCTGGCTTTTCTTCAGCGTCTTCATAAGCACTTAGAAACGGAGAAGTGTCAGTCTCATCTAGAACATCTGCGTCAAGATCATCTTGATGGGTTAAGCGCTGATCCGCATCAACATGTAAGTCAAAATCTGCAACTGCAGAACCATCAATAGACGGCTCTTGCTTTTTAACCACCCGTGCAGGACCGACAATTTCAGGATTCTCATCATCTTGTGTATCCGCCAGATTTCGATCCAAACGAAACTTTAACGTACTTCTATTACCACTCATACGACGCCAAGCATCAAACAAAATAGCAACGATAACGATAATGCCGATAACAACTATCCACTCACGCAAACCGATATCCATGAGATACGTCGACTCCTAACACAAATAAATAAAAGGGTTTTACCACCCTACACAGGCGTATATTCAAAATAAGCATCCGCCATCTGATACGCCACAGATAACACACTCTATTCAAGACTATAGACAGACAACCTATTACACATTGGCTTAAATGTCTGCCTGCTTCAACACGTATTGGCTATATTAGCAAAGATCACGATAAAACTAATATTATTAGACACTAATAATGTAATAACATGAGTAACCGATGCTTAAGTACACTAAAAACCGGAAATCTATCAGCTTAAGCGCTGAGAGATTAACTTAAGTGCTAGTCAAATAGTTGTTTTGTGCAATAGCGCAATCAATTACCAGTTAAACGTATCAGCATCTAAATAGGCAGGGAAACGTTTCTTAAACTCAGCCAATTTAGCAGCCTGCAGCGACACATAGAAAATACCAGCCTGATCACCTGCTGTCACTAATGGCTCACCCATAAAATCCAGCACCTGGCTGTCACCACTGTAACGATGGCCTTGCTGGTCAACGCCGGTGCGATTAACGCCAGCCACATAGCACAGATTTTCAATCGCTCGCGCTGGCAATAAATGATTCCATGCTGCTCGGCGCGCAGCCGGCCAACTGGCCAGATAAAACAACAAATCAGTATGCTGTGCATCACGACTCCACACTGGAAAACGCAAGTCATAGCAAATCAGTGGACGAATACGCCAGCCTTTAAGCTCAACCTGCAATTGCTGCGTACCTGCAGTGAAGTGATGATGTTCACCGGCCATACGAAACAAATGACGCTTATCATAATGCGCTAAGCTGCCATCAGGGCGCGCCCAAATTAGACGATTACGGTAGTCTCCGTCTGCAACTTTAATGATTAAGCTGCCACACACCACTGCATTTAAACGCTGTGCTTGCTGCAACAGCCATTGCGTGGTGGGCCCCATTTCTGGCTCAGCTTGCGCGGCTGAATCCATGGTAAAGCCTGTATTAAACATTTCCGGCAAGAGGAACAAATCAACCGACTCAGCATCAGCCAACATTTCGCCAAAGTAAGTCAGGTTCGCAGCAACATCGTGCCACTGTAACGGCCCTTGTACGATCGCTAAACGCAAATCAGGCAAAGTGCTTAAATCGCGCATAACGCTTCTCCAGCCAAAACTAATGTATCGGCACGTTTAGCAAAGCACACTCGCAGTAAAAACTGATCCTTGGGCGGCTGCTGATAAAAAACCGACAATGGAATACAGGCCACACCCTTCTCCACTATCAGCCAATGGGCCATTTCAACATCATTGAGATCATCACGGATGGCGCGATAATCCAACAACTGAAAATAGGTACTGGCGGTCGCAGTGAAGGTAAAGCGTGAGTCTTGTAAAGACAAGCATAACTGATCGCGTTTATGCTGATAAAACGCCGGCAACTCATCCACATGCTCTGGATAAGCCTGCATAAAATCAGCTAAAGCATACTGCATCGGTGTGACTGCACAGAAACTCACATATTGATGCACTTTACGCAGTTCTGCAGTTAATTTGGGTGGCGCAACCATATAGCCAGTTTTCCAACCAGTGACATGATAGGTTTTGCCAAACGAGCTGACCACACACGCGCGCTGATAGAGCTCTTGATGCGCTAAAACACTGCAATGCGACTGACCGTCAAACACCAAGTGCTCGTACACTTCATCACTGAGCACATAAATATCACGCTGACGAATCAATTCAGCCAGTTGATTTAAATCAGTATGACTCAGCACAGCACCACTGGGATTATGCGGACTATTAATAATCACTAGACGAGTTTTATCGGTCAGTGCATCGGCAAACTGCTGCCAATCCACAGAGAAATCATGACTATCAAGAGGGATATGCACACAACGTCCACCGGCTAAAGTCACCGCTGGCTCATAGCTGTCATAACAAGGATCAAAGACAATCACTTCATCGCCGGTACGCACCAAGGCTTGGATGGCACAAAACAACGCTTGAGTTGCACCCGGAGTAATAGTCACTTCTTGTTCAGCGCACACGGGGTTGCGATATAAACGGGCAATCTTACTCGCCACTTGTTCACGCAGCGCTTGCACCCCTGTCATAGGTGCATATTGATTATGTCCCGCATTCACATGCCGTTGCAGCGCCTCTTGCAGAGCCAGTGGCGCATCAAAATCTGGAAAGCCTTGAGATAAATTCAGCGCACCATGAGTCTGGGCTAACTGTGACATCTGCGTAAAGATGGTTAATCCAACTTGAGGTAACTTACTCTGCAGCTGCATTTTTATAATTCCTATGCTGAGGTCATCACAAAAGTCAGGTGCGGATGCACACACCTGACTGCACTACTTATTTTTTCTTCTTACGCTCGTCCCTTTCTTTTTTATTGGCCATTAAGCGACGTTTTTTATTCACTTGACGCTCGCTGAGTTTGTTTTTCTTACCTTCAAAGGGGTTAGAACCGCCTTTAAACTCAATACGAATCGGTGTACCCACCAGCTTCAACACGCGGCGGTAAGTATTTTCTAAATAACGCATATAACTTTTAGGTACCGCAGCAACCTGATTACCATGAATAATAATCAGCGGCGGGTTCGCTCCACCTAAGTGCGCATAACGCAACTTAATACGATGTCCAGCAACCATTGGTGGCTGGTGCTCACGCACTGCATCTTCAAGAATCTGCGTTAAACGGTTGGTCGGCCAACGCGTAATAGCTGAAGTAAAGGCATTTTGCACTGACTTGTACAAATGCCCCACACCCGTGCCATGCAAAGCAGAGATAAAGTGAATATCAGCAAATTCAACAAAGTATAAGCGACGCTCCAACTCTTTTTTGGCGTATTCGCGTTCGCTTGGCTGCATGCCATCCCACTTATTCAGTGCAATCACAATGGCGCGGCCTGACTCTAAGGCAAAGCCTAGCAAGTTCAAGTCATGATCCACCACACCTTCGCGGGCATCCATGACAAAGATCACCACGTTGGCATCTTTAATCGCCTGCAGGGTTTTCACCACTGAGAACTTTTCCACTTCCTCAGAGATTTTACCGCGACGACGCACACCGGCCGTATCAATCAAGGTGTATTTTTCATCACCACGTTCAAACGGGATATAGATACTGTCACGCGTGGTACCGGGTTGGTCAAAGACCACCACACGCTGTTCACCGAGCATCCGGTTCACCAGTGTCGATTTACCGACGTTTGGACGACCAATAATGGCAATCTTGATACCGTCTTTTGCATCAGGACCTGGAATACGTTTCAGGTCTACACCTTCAACAATACTGTCCAGATCAATTTCATCTTCAACATCATCTTTAGGGAAATCACCGAGGCTTAACTCAAGCATCTGCGTGATACCACGGCCATGTGCCGCAGCAATTGCTACCGATTGACCTAAGGCCATCGGGCTGAATTCAGCTAGAGCAATATTCTCATCGATATGATCGACTTTATTGACCACAACTAGCGTGGTTTTATTACGCTTACGTAAGTGTTCGCCAATCATTTGATCCGCAGGGCACATGCCGTCACGCGCATCAACTAAAAATAACACTACATCAGCTTCTTCAATCGCCAAGAGCGACTGTTCAGCCATTTTCGCATCAATACCTTCCTCGTCACCGGTAATACCACCTGTGTCGATCAAAATATAACTGCGATCCTGCCACTTCGCTTCGCCATATTGGCGGTCACGCGTCAGCCCAGGAATATCGCCTACAATCGCATCGCGGGATCTAGTCAGGCGGTTAAACAACGTCGATTTGCCGACATTCGGTCGGCCCACCAGAGCAATTACGGGAACCATTGGCTCCTCCAGCGATAATTCAAAAAACACAAAAGCC
>DASRNZ010000035.1:0-43375 GCA_035647155.1 Thiopseudomonas sp. | reverse complement strand
GTAAGCAGTAATGCCTCATATTATAAAAGTAAGCACGATATAACATGCCCACTCCAAAAGGCAAACAGCATATTCTTACTGGACTGTTTGCCAATACATACTAATGACTACTCCTGCACAACACCTGCTAATTGCAAGTTCACTACCTGCGCCAAGCTATCGCCCACTGGGCATTTTGTACCAATAAAAGCAATGAACGCATCAATGTCTTCTTGCGCTGACTGCGACTTAATATGGTATGTGTAGCGAATGGTGGAATAGCCGCAGCGCACATCGGCTTTATTCATAAAGCCATCCGTATCTAAATCGCCTTCTAGCTCAATCCATAAATCATCCAACTGCACATTAAAGTGCTGAGCATACACACTAGCAACAATCGCTTGGCAGGCACCGTAGGTACCGAGTAATGCTTCAACCGGATTCATCGCTGTATCCGTGCCACCTAATTCTGCCGGCTCATCTAAAGTAAATTCAAAGCCACGTGAACGCACTTTAACCAGTGTACCGCCCTGCAAATGTGCAGTCGCTTGAAACTGTTCAACAGCCATAATGAATTACCTGCGTAAAATTAATAAGACACTTATAAACATATACTCACCGATACGTCTAAACAAGCACAAGCCCTGTGGCGATTGTACGCAAGGCACGCGTCAAAATAGGTTAAACTGCTGCGTTTATTCAAGCTGGAGGGTATTGATATGGCCAAGGCAATGGCACGACATATTTTAGTTAAAACTAAAGAAGAAGCTGAAGCGATTAAAGCACGGCTGGAGAAAGGCGATCCATTTGATAAGTTGGCGCGCAAGTATTCAACCTGCCCGTCGGGCAAAAAAGGTGGGGATTTAGGCGAGATACGACCAGGGCAATTGGTTAAATCGATTGATAATGTAATCTTTAAAAAGCCCGTACGCATGATTCACGGGCCCGTTAAATCACAATTTGGTTACCACTTAGTGCACGTGTTTTTTCGTGACTAAGTGGTACACGCTTGTGTTACTTCAACACAACACCTTGGCTGCGCAGGTAGTCATCATAGGTACCGCTAAAGTCGTTGATACCGTGCTCGGTCAACTCAATAATGCGCGTAGCCAAGGACGACACAAACTCACGGTCATGACTGACAAAGACCAGTGTGCCGGGGTAGTTCTCCAGTGCCAAGTTCAAGGCTTCAATGGATTCCATATCCAAGTGATTGGTGGGCTCATCCATCAGCAGGACGTTAGGCTTTTGCAAAATTAATTTGCCGAACAGCATACGACCTTGCTCACCACCAGAAATCACTTTAACGGACTTCTCGATATCATCACCGGAAAACAGCATACGTCCTAAGGTGCCGCGAACCATTTGCTCGCCTTCAGTGGTCCAGCGACTCATCCAGTCAAACAGGTTCATATCATCAGCAAAGTCATCGGCATGGTCTTGGGCAAAGTAGCCAATCTCAGCACTGTCGGTCCATTTCACATGACCGCCCATGGGTGTCAGCTCACCCATCAAGGTGCGCAGCAAAGTGGTTTTACCTATACCGTTTGGGCCGATAATCGCCACACGCTCTTCTGCTTCAATTTGCAGATTGAGGTTATCGAACAATACTTTGCCATCAAAACCTTGGCTCAGCTCATGCAATACCACGGCTTGGCGGTGCAGTTTTTTGTTCTGATCAAAGCGGATAAACGGACTGATACGCGTGGAAGGTTTAACTTCATCCAACTGAATTTTATCAATCAAACGTGCACGGCTGGTGGCTTGCTTAGCTTTAGATGCGTTGGCTGAGAAGCGACTCACGAAAGTTTGCAGCTCAGCAATTTGTGCTTTTTTCTTAGCGTTATCACCCAATAGACGCTCACGCACCTGTGTGGCCGCCGTCATATATTCATCATAGTTACCTGGGAACAGACGAATCTCGCCGTAATCCAAGTCAGCCATATGCGTACAGACACTGTTTAAGAAGTGTCTGTCGTGCGAAATAATAATCATGGTACAGTTACGGTTACTGAGAATCTCTTCCAGCCAGCGAATGGTATTAATATCCAAGTGGTTGGTGGGCTCATCCAGAAGCAGCACTTCAGGATCTGAGAACAACGCTTGCGCCAGCAATACACGTAATTTCCAACCCGGAGCCACTTCGCTCATCGGGCCAAAATGCTCTTCAACGCCAATACCTAGACCCAGTAATAACTCACCGGCACGAGATTCAGCGGTGTAGCCGTCCATTTCTGCAAACTCGGTTTCCAGCTCAGCCACAGCCATACCGTCGTCTTCAGTCATTTCTGGTAGCGAGTAAATACGGTCGCGCTCAGCTTTGACTTTCCACAACTCTTCGTGGCCCATGATCACTGTATCGATCACAGTGAATTGCTCGTAAGCAAACTGGTCTTGGCGTAATTTACCCAAGCGCACATTCGGCTCCAGCATCACGTGACCGGCCGACGGCTCAAGATCGCCACCGAGAATTTTCATAAAGGTGGATTTACCACTGCCATTAGCACCAATCAAACCATAACGGTTATTGCTGGCAAATTTTACAGAGACATCTTCAAATAAAGGTTTTGCACCAAATTGCATGGTGATATTAGCAGTGGAAATCACAAATAAATCCTGAGTAGTCGAAACGCGCTCGAAATGCGAACTCGTAAAAAGGCCGCGATTGTACCCTTTTTGACCGCCTGCAGCACGAATAATAGGTGCTTGCTCTGCATAAAATAGCGACGCACTGTATAAAACAAGCAGACCCAGTATACTAGGTCATCCTTTTTTGGCTTTTTCTTATGACTGATTCTGTTCGCCTTTCCAAACATTTAATTGACCTTATCGGCTGTTCACGCCGTGAAGCACAGCTCTATATTGAAGGCGGCTGGGTGCTGGTCAATGGTTCTATTATTGATGAGCCACAATTCCAGATCACCGACCAACGGGTTGAGTTACGCCCAAAAGCGGTGGCCGAACCTTTGCCAGCCATTACTCTCTTACTCAATCAACCCCTGATGCCCAACGCTACATTTGAGCAGCAATTGGAATTACTCAGCCCTGAGACGCATTGGGCTGAAGATCCGAGCCGGATTTTGCAGCTTAAAGGCCATTTTGCTCGCCTCAATAGCGAATTACCTTTGCAAAACAATGCCACCGGCTTGCAGGTATTCACCCAAGACTGGCGCACCCTGCGCAAATTAACCGATGACCGCACGCGCCTTGAGCAAGAGTATGTAGTGCAAGTGGCTGGCGAAATCAGCGCACAACAACTCAAACGTCTTGCTCATGCACAAATGATCAAAGGTGTCGGTTTGCCAGGCTGTAAAGCCAGTCAGCAAAACGAAGAACATATTCGTATGGTGCTTAAAGACCCATCTGAAGGCGTAATTGAGCGCTTATGCGCCAGCATTGATTTGCAGGTGGTCGCCATGAAGCGCATTCGTATTGGTGCGGTGTCCATGGGTAAACTGCCTTTAGGCCAATGGCGCTACTGCACGGCCACACAGAAATTTTAATCACTTATTTTATTACAAGACTGTTAACCGAGAAAATTTATGCTTAATAATGATGTACTACGCAGCCTTCGTTACACCCTTAATATCAGTGATAGCACTCTATTAGAGATGCTGCACGGCACTGAGCCTGAACTGGACTTAGCCACCTTGCGCAGCTACCTAGCCAGCGAAGACGATGAATCTTTTATTCGTATGGAAGATGAGTTGATGGTCGGCTTTTTAGACAATTTGATTATCAGCCGCCGTGGCCCAAGCCCACGCCCTGCACCCCCGACTGAACTGCCGTTGACCAACAACACCGTACTGAAGAAACTGCGTGTGGCCTTTACTCTACAAGAGTCTGACTTACTCGAAGTGTTGGATTCTGTGGCCTTCACCGTGACTAAACCTGAGCTGAGTGCTTTATTTAGAAAGTCTGATCACAAAAACTACCGCTTATGTGGTGATCAGTTGCTGCGTCAGTTCCTCAAAGGCCTGACCTTACGTTTTCGTCCAGAAGCGAACTAAAAAGCGCGTCATAGACACTATCGTAGTCGAGTATAAACGCTCGTTGCACGACCCTTTCGTTACGCTCGTGCGCAATATTGGCGGGCATAAATGCCCGCCCTACGATAATAATTACGTACAATAAAAAAGGCAGCGCTTTGTATTAAAATGCAGCCTTAAACAGCGCTCATCGCGGCGCGAAGTCTATTTTTTAAAGCATGCCCTCGTATGCTCAATACGTTTTGAAGGATGAACTGACCGATGAGCACTGACTCTTTTGCCCCTATGCCCAATGCACAAGGCTACTTTGGCCCCTATGGCGGCCAATACGTTCCTGATCACTTAAAAAAGATCATGAATGATATCAATACATCCTATGAAGAAATTTGCGCCTGCCCTGAGTTCCAAGCCGAACTGGCCAGCTTATTTGCCGATTATGTCGGTCGTCCCAGTCCAATTTTTCACGCTAAACGCCTCAGTGAGCAACTAGGAGGTGCGCAAATTTATTTAAAGCGCGAAGACCTCAACCACACCGGCGCACATAAGATTAATCACTGCTTAGGTGAAGCTTTGCTCGCTAAGTTTATGGGCAAAAAGAAAGTTATCGCTGAAACCGGTGCTGGACAACACGGTGTTGCACTGGCTACCGCTTGCGCCCTGGTTGGAATTCCCTGTGAAATTCATATGGGTCAATCCGATATCGAAAAAGAACACCCCAACGTGGTTAAGATGAAAATCTTAGGTTGTACGCTGATTCCTGTGACTGCCGGTGCCGCAACTTTAAAAGAAGCAGTCGATAGCGCCTTTGAAGAATATCTCACAAACCCTGAGGAGTTTATTTACGCGATTGGTTCTGTGGTCGGCCCACATCCCTTCCCGAAAATGGTGCGTGATTTCCAATCTATTATCGGTAAAGAAGCGCGTCAGCAGTTTTTAGATCGCCATCAGCGCCTACCCGATTATGTCACCGCTTGCGTGGGTGGCGGCTCTAATTCGATTGGTATGTTTACCGCATTCCTCAACGATAAAGATGTGCAACTGGTCGGTGTTGAACCTGCCGGTGAAGGCCTCGAGACTCCACGCCACTCTGCAACATTAAGCAAAGGCAAGCCGGGCCACTTACACGGTATGGCCTGTTATGTACTGGAAGATGCGGACGGTAACCCAGCGTCAGTGCACTCTATCGCCTCAGGTTTGGACTACCCAGGTGTTGGTCCGCAGCACAGTTACTTAAAAGACTTGGGTCGCGTGCAATATGACAGTGTGACTGATGCAGAAACCTTGGATGCTTTTATGCGTTTATCCCGCGTGGAAGGTATTATTCCTGCGCTAGAAAGCGCACATGCGGTAGCGTGGGCAATGCGTAAAGCACCGACCCTGAGCAAAGATCAAACAATTTTAATCAACCTATCCGGTCGTGGCGACAAAGACGCGGATTATGTCGCAGACTTGTTAGGCTTATAATTCAGCCGATTTTCAGCTACAGCCTATACGGCAGACAAAAAAATACCGCTGAGCCAAAAGCTGAGCGGTATTTTTATATCTACAACGGTTTGATTTATTGCGTGGTTTTAGATAATAACTGCATCGATTTCATTTGCTCTTCTACTTCTTTCTCAGTCAAAACACGTTTTGCCTGTAAGTAGCTGGCATTCCAATAACGATTGCTGAGCTTATCTACACGTACACCGCCACTGCGCTTACTGGATGAATGAATAAACTCATCATCGCCCATATAAATACCAACATGAGTCACGCGACCACGGCCTTGATTATTAAATAAAATCAAATCACCCGGCTCTAAATCAGCACGTGCAATCACCGGCGCATCCATACTTAACAAAGCACCTGTGGTACGTGGTAATTTAATACCTAGTTCTTCTTTATAGACGTGACCGACAAAACCGCTGCAATCAAAACCTGTTTTACGACTGCTGCCGCCGTACTTGTAAGGCGTACCCAGCAATGTTTTACCGCGATCTAATAAGCTATCGCTCAAACTGGGCAACTTATAATCAGCTAGCATCGAGGATTCTTGTATGCCTGAAGCTGCTTGTTGTGCTGCATCAAAGCGGTCTAACACGGCAACTAATGCACGAGAATTTAACTCGATCGTGTCGCGTTTAACGGTCGCTTTTCCAGCCTGCTCAGTACCGACATTCGCGCACGATGCTAAAACTAAGCAGCTTACAGCTGAGGTAATAATCTTTATAAATTTAGACATAGGTACAAAGTATTTGCAGATTTAGCGAGCTAATATGCCCTGCATTGCCAGAAAGCGCAAACTTAATGGCAAATGGATGTGACTTATTCAGTGATTGACCGTCATAGCGAGCAGCATGGATAACTGACACAGTGGCCACCCACTCTGCTCTTGCCAGATATTAAACGCGGCTTGCACTGCGGCTAAATCACGCAGACTGGTAGGATGCTTGGTGACAATATCTTGCGCGACTAAGGCCGCAACTACATCATTACTCAGTACAAAAGTGTCTTTACCGGCCATACGCAAGAAACGTGGCGCAGATAACCCCCCGAGCTGATAACCCTGCTTAGCTAAGTAGCGCCACAAGCCAACAATATCCTGCTCAGGCCATTGCGCTATAAAGGCGCCAAAGCTGCCATGCTCTTGGCTGATATCCAAGAGCATCTGCGCATTACGCGGTACGCTTTTTAACTTACCCAAATGACGAATAATCCGTGTATCTTGCATTAAGCGCTCAATATGTTCAGCACTCATCAAGACGACTTTTTCAGGATCAAAACCCCAAAAAACTTCTTCAAAGTTGGGCCACTTAGCATCGACAACACTGTGACGCAGCCCAGCACGGAACACTCGCAGCGCAATCAAAGATAGATAGCGATCATCGCTGACGGCCATCAACTCAGCCACTGTAGCGGGTATCGGTAAGCGGGCTTCTAAAGCGGCTAAAGAACCGAAACGATTGATGCCATATTCAAGCATCCATTGAAAATCTCGCATGCGGGTTATGCACCTGTAATGTGGTTTTCTTTAAAATTTTGCAATATAAAAATCATTCTTCGCGCTGGGCGTGCTGAGCCATAAGACGCAGTGCCATCTCATCCAACATTTTCTGCTCTTGCTTGCTGGCCACTTTTTGCGCTTCTTCACGGTAGCGTTGCACCAGCTTACGTAACCCTTCAACACGCGCATAGGCTTGCTGCCAGGCAGCGCGTGCTTTATTTAGATTGCTGTCGTGCCAGGCCAGGCTTTTATCCTGCTGTTCAATCGCCACTTCCAGTTGCGATAAAAAACGCTGATAGTTCATCAGCCACTGACCACTGACGCCCGTTTGCCCTTTATCAATCCATTGCTGCTGATAGTCATCGCGGTATTGTTGCAGGCTTTCTAACTGCTGCCGGGCTTGCTCTAAGGTTGCTTGCGACTGTCCTAATTTACCCGCTGCTTCGCGTTCTTCATTCTTGGCCATATCCACGACGGGCAGCAGGCGTTGTATACGTCGATTCATTCAGCAAGCAGCCTTAGGAAGCAGGATTAATAACAGACAATAAATGCGCGGTACTTTTTTCCAGTGTTTCAGTTTCACGCAAGCCTTGACGTAAAAAAGCCGACATATGCGGATAACGCTCAATCGCTAAGTCGGTATCCTTATCTCCGCCGGCCACATAAGCACCGACGCTGATCAGATCTCGGCTCTGCTGGTAGCGTGTCCACAGCTGTTTAAAGCGCTGAGCGGCCTTGAGGTGCTCCTCAGAGACCACTTGTGGCATCACCCGACTGACCGACTGACTGATATCAATCGCCGGGTAGTGGCCTTCTTGGGCTAAGTCACGGGATAACACAAAGTGCCCATCAAGCACACCGCGCGCCGCATCGGCAATCGGGTCTTGCTGGTCATCACCTTCGGACAACACCGTATAAAACGCAGTAATGGAACCGCCACCTTTATCGGCATTCCCTGCGCGCTCAACCAACTTAGGTAACTTAGCAAACACTGAAGGCGGATACCCTTTGGTGGCGGGTGGCTCACCAATGGCTAAGGCAATTTCTCGCTGTGCTTGTGCGTAACGGGTTAAGGAATCCATCAGCAATAAAACGTTAAAGTTTTTATCACGAAAGTATTCAGCAATACGCGTGCAATACATCGCTGCTCGCAAGCGCATCAAGGGCGCATCATCAGCCGGTGAAGCGACGACAATGGCACGTTTTAAATCTTCTTCACCGAGAATATCTTCAATAAACTCTTTAACTTCTCGACCCCGCTCACCGATCAAACCGACAATCACCACATCAGCCTTGGTAAAGCGTGTCATCATACCCAGTAGCACACTCTTACCCACACCGGTACCGGCAAATAAACCAATACGCTGACCACGACCCACGGTCAAAATACCGTTGATACTGCGAATACCTACATCCAAAGATTCACTGATTGGAGTGCGTTGCAGTGGATTAATCGCAGGGCCTTCCATTTGCACCCACTCTTCGGGCTCGATACGGCCTTTATCATCCAGCGGGCGGCCGGCACCATCCAGTACACGACCCAGCATCGACATGCCCATTGGCATCCGGTCGGTACCGGCAATCGGTACCACGCGCGCACCCGGAGCAATACCGGTGAGATTACCAATGGGCATTAAAAAGACTTTTTTACCAGAAAAACCCATCACCTCAGCTTCAACTTCGATGGCTTGGTAACCGTCGTTATTGATCACCATGCAACGGCTGCCTACCGCAACTTGCACACCCTCGGCTTCCAAGGTCAGGCCGACCATACGAATCAGGCGGCCTTCAATCAGTGGTTGTTTAGAGAGCTGAATTGCATCTTTATAGCCGGCTAAGCGGCTGGCAAAACTAGTGCGCTGCAGGTGCATACTGTTTCCTAATCAATTGATGGGATCAGCATTGTCGTCGGGCTGCTCAAGGTCTGTCTTAGTATCTTCGAGGTGATCGCTATTCTGCGCGTCGGCAACGGGCTCGGCCTGATCAATGACAGCATCAGCATTCACAGACGCTGGCTCTATTTCTGACTCAATCAATTGTGCGGGTTCTTTGTTGCTCGATGCATCATCAGTCACAGTCGCTTCTTCTATAGGCACTTCTGCAACAGGCTCGACACTGGCGACAGGTGCATCCAGCGGGATGTCTAAATCAGGCGCAAGGGGCTGACTTTGCAACTCACGTTGCTGCTCTAAAATCTGTGTGGCGATATGCTCAATACGGGTTTCAATACTGGCGTTGATTTGTGTATTAACTGACTCAAAACGACAACCGCCGGGCAACAAGTCATCATCTTCAACGATTTTCCAGCTTTCTTCATGGCGTTCACGCAGCGCTTTAATCTGTTCAAAGTCCTGCGGGTTGACATAAACACGCACCGACTCACTGCCCATCGGCAATAGCTTTAAAGACTCGCGTACCACCTTCTTAATCTGGCTGGAGTCAATCGTCAGCTCGCGCTGTATGACCTGGCGACTGATCTGCATAATCATATCCAGCATACTTTCTTCGAGCTGCTGATCTTGCGTGGCTATCGGCTCGAAAAACTCACGCATCATATTTTCCAGTGCCTGTACTTTACTCGCCAAAACTGCAGCCGCTTCATTGGCTGCTTTTAACTGTCCAGCATGAAAACCATCTTTTTCACCGGTACTAAAGCCTTCATTCCAAGCACCTTGGCGCACAGCCTCAACATCATCCAGCGTCAAAGGTTTGACTGTTTCCACGGTGACATCTTCGACCTGTACTTCTTGTTGCTCGGGTTCCGGCTCGGGCTCAACGCTGTCTTCAACAACAGGCGGCTCAGTCTCATCAATGGGGGCATCAAAGCTAGGCATATCCCATAAGCTAAAAACGCCACCTTCTTGTGCTGGGATCAATTCACTGCTGGGTTTTTTATCGCTCATGGCTACACCATTTCTTCGCCACCCTTACCACCCAGCACAATATCGCCGGCATCCGCCATCCGGCGGGCAATGGTAAGGATTTCTTTTTGCGCAGATTCAACTTCACTGATGCGAACCGGCCCCTTAGCTTCTAAATCATCACGCAGTAATTCAGATGCGCGTTTTGACATATTCTTAAAGATTTTCTCTTTAATCACATCATCGGCACCTTTGAGCGCCAAGACTAAAATATCGGACGACACTTCACGCAGTAACGCTTGAATACCGCGATCATCCACATCGGCCAAGTTATCAAAAACAAACATCAGGTCTTCAATTTTGCCTGAAAGGTCTTGATCAAGATCACGAATGGCATCCAACAGCGGACCTTCAATCGAACTGTCTAAGAAGTTCATAATATCCGCCGCGCGCTTAACGCCACCCATGGTGGTGCGCGTGGTATTTGAGTTACCTGAGAACTGCTTCTCTAAAATAGTATTCAGCTCTTTGAGTGCCGCTGGCTGAATGGTATTCAGTGCGGAAACGCGCAAAACAATATCCAATCGTACTTTATGATCAAAATGCGACAGCACTTCACCAGCCTGATCAGGGTCTAAATAAGCCACAACAATGGCCTGAATTTGCGGGTGCTCATAACGAATCACATCAGCAACTGCGCGTGCTTCCATCCATTTCAGACTGTCTAAACCACTGGTATTACCGCCCAGCAAAATACGATCAATTAAGCCGCCGGCTTTATCTTCACCCAGCGCCTGCGTGAGCATATTACGAATATAACCGTCCGACCCCACACCTAAGCCTGTTTGATCACTCACCACTTCAACAAACTCAGTCATCACCTCCTCAACTTGCTCACGATGCACATTACGCATTTGCGCCATCGCAGAACCGACTCGCTGCACTTCTTTGGGGCCCATATGTTGCAGCACTTGCGCTGCATCGGCTTCCCCCAGAGACAGCAGCAAGATTGCAGCTTTATCAACTTTACTGAGCTTATTTGTCATAGGAGCATCACTCACCGTCGTTAATCCATTCTTTGACAACTTGTGCTACGCGGCCTGGATCTTCGGCGACTAAGCTTTTAATTGCATTGAGTTGTGCGTCATAGCCTTCGCTTGGGCTAGGTAACAATATATTTTTCGGTGCGCTCAGGCTGACTTGATCATCTTCTAGACCTGCCTCAAGCCCATCAAGATCATCGAGACCGGCATCGCCCAAGGACTCACCCACTGCAAGCTCTTTAGATTTATCACCACCCATCGCATTGCGTAACAAGGGGCGTAATACTCCAAACACCAGCACCACAATAAACAACACACCCAAGACTTGTTTGACGATATCCCAAAACCAAGGCTGAGTATAAAAAGGAATCTCAACAATTTCTTCAGGTTGCAGTGCGGCAAAAGGCGCGTTAATCACACTGACGCTATCACCGCGACTGGCATTAAAGCCCACTGAGTCTTGTACTAAACGGGTAAAGCGTGCGATATCTTGATCAGTCCACGGCACACGTACCACTTCGCCGGTCTGTGGATTAATTGCTGAACGGTCATCGACAACCACAGCAACTGACAAACGCTGCAAGCGGCCTTGGTCTTGCTTGGTATAACTGATGGAGCGATCCAGCTCAAAATTGCGCGTTGACTGCTCGCGTTTATCGCTAGGATAAGGCGCCAACATCGGCTGACCTGTACGCGCGTCAATAATTTGCTCGCCATTGGCATCCAATAACGGCTGACCTGCAGCCACCGGGCCATCTGCAGCCTGACCACCACCTATAGTTTCTGGTGCTGATGCAGCGCCTGGCGGCTGATTACTGAGCGCACCCGGCACACCTTGTGGACCACTACTCACTTGGCGCTGTTCAATCACCGACTGCTCACTGCGCAATGCAGGCTGATCTGGATTAAAGCTTTCTGAGGTGGACTCAACTGCACTAAAATCAACATCCGCAGACACTTCAGCCTTGTAGTGTTCAACCCCTAAAATAGGTCGCAAAATATTATGTACGCGCTGAGTAAAGAGCGCTTCTAGGCGGCGCGAATGATCAAACTGTTTACCCGCACGGGTCATTTCAGAGAGCTCTTGCTGATCAGAGAGTAAGTTACCCTTCTGATCCACCACTGTGACTTGTGATTTATTCAGCTCAGGCACACTGGTAGCAACCAGATTAATAATAGCCATGACCTGACTGGGCTCAAGACTGCGTCCGGGATACAGCTCCACCAAAACAGATGCACTGGGTTTACGCTCATCACGCACAAACACTGAGCTTTTTGGAATAGCTAAATGCACACGCGTTGCTTTGATATTATTTAAACTCGATACGGTGCGCGCCAGCTCACCTTCTAAACCTCGGCGGTAGCGTGTAGTTTCCATAAATTGGCTGGTACCCAAACCTTGCTCTTGGTCGAGTATTTCAAAACCAATACTATTATCAGTTGGCGTCACGCCGGCAGCGGCTAATTTTAAACGCGCATTGGATAAGTCCGAAGATTTAACCAATAATGCGCCTGAGTTGGGCTCAACACGGTAATTAATACCTGCAGCACCCAGTGTTTCAATCACTTGAGTGGCATCCAGCCCCGCGAGACTGCCATACAATGGACGATAATCAGGTTCTTGCGACCACAGCACCACAGCAAAACCAATCGCCACACTGGCGGCCAGACCCACTAATAAGGCGATCTGACGCAACGCTGGCATCTGCGCCACGTTATCCAGAAACGCAAAACCGGCAAAAGTTGGTTTTGCAGGCTGCTCAGTGGTTTGCGGTGTATTTGCCGTTACGTCGACCATGGTCTATCGCCCCTAAACTGGCATCTGCATAATATCTTGATACGCCTGAACCAGCTTATTTCGCACCTGGGTCATAGCTTGGAATGAGACGCTGGCTTTTTGCGAAGCAATCATCACATCAGTTAAATCGACGCCACTTTGCCCTATTTCAAACGCATTAGCGAGTTGGTTTGAAGCTTGCTGTGTTTCATTCACTTTACCTACAGCTTGGCCAAGCATCTCGGCGAAGTTAGGCCCACCGACTGCAGCTGTTTCTGTTACGGCAGCAGGCTGAACGCGCGACATAGCATCAGCCTGCATGGAGCGCATTTCTAACATCAATCGATTAAATTCTATACCTTGGCTCATTTTTATCTCCCACCGCTTTTTTGACGCTTTGCGATACTTATGGAGATAAATGCAATTTATAGGCCAACTTACATCTCTACTGCTTAGCTGCGCATACCTCGACCCGAGATTAATAAACGCACACAGATCACATAGAGCACCAATACCGTCAACAACATCAGACTGATCGCAACGCTGATATCAATATCTGAGACACCTAGAATACCGTACCGAAAAGCGTTGACCATATGCAAAATCGGGTTGGCCATAGATATGGTTTTCCAAAACGGACCCAGCATATCAATCGAGTAAAACACCCCGCCGAGATAGGTCAGTGGCGTCAGCACAAAGGATGGAATAATCGAAATATCATCAAAGTTGCGGGCAAAGACTGCGTTTAAAAAACCACCCAGAGCAAATACAGTGGATGTGCACACAATCACCACAACCGTAATGGCTAAGTTATGCACCTGCAGCTTAGTAAAAAACAGCGACAACAAAGAGACAATCACCGCCACACCCAGACCGCGCAAAACACCGCCTGTGACAAAGCCAATCAAAATAGTATGCGGTGAAACCGGTGAAACCATCAATTCTTCAATGGAGTGCTGAAACTTTGCACTAAAGAAGCTCGACACTACGTTACTGTAGGAGTTGGTAATCACCGACATCATAATCAAGCCCGGCACGATGTACTGCATATAGGTAAAGCCATGCATATCGCCGATCTGACTGCCGATCAGGTTACCGAAAATAACAAAGTACAGCACCATAGTTATCGCCGGCGGCAATAAAGTTTGCGGCCAAATACGTAAGAATCGACGTGCTTCACGGTGGACAATGGTCTGCAACGCAATCAAGTTGGATTTTAATTCTGTGCTCATGCTTGATCACCTTCCAAGTTTTTCTCTACCAATGACACAAACAACTCCTCCAAGCGGTTACTTTTATTACGCAAGCTCAACACTTCAATACCCTGCGCCGACAGCTGAGTAAACAAGCCTGTTAAACCAAGGTGTTTTCCCACCTCAACTTGCAAGGTGATCTCATCCACCAGCTCCACAGGGTAGCCCTCAAGCTCGGGGGTTTGTGTTTGCGTTTCTTTTAAGTCTAATAAGAAGGTTTCTTTGGATAACTGACCTAACAAAGCACGCATACTGGTGTTTTCTACAATCGAGCCATGATCAATAATGGCAATATTGCGGCACAGTTGCTCAGCTTCTTCTAGATAGTGCGTGGTCAGAATAATGGTGGTGCCCTGCTCATTCAGCTCTGTGAGGTATTCCCACATGGAGCGACGCAATTCAATATCAACACCGGCGGTGGGCTCATCTAGAATCAATAAGCGCGGCCTGTGCATTAATGCGCGGGCAATCATTAAACGACGCTTCATACCACCTGAAATCATACGCGAGGCAGAATCACGCTTATCCCACAGACCCAGCTGTTTAAGCAGCTCTTCTGAGCGCACCAGTGCATCTTTGCGCTTAATACCATAGTAACCCGCTTGCGTGATGAGAATATCTCGCGCAGTTTCAAACTGATTAAAGTTAAATTCTTGCGGCACTAAACCAATGCAGCGCTTTAAATCGAGGGGATTGGTATCTAAATCATGCCCAAACACCTGCACACTGCCACTGGTTTTAGTCACCAAGGTCGAAAGAATACCAATAGTGGTGGATTTACCTGCACCATTGGGGCCTAACAAGGCAAAAAAATCACCTTCGGCCACTTCTAAATCAACCCCTTTCAGGGCTTCAAAGCCATTTGCATAGCTTTTTCTTAACTGCTTAATGGATAACGCCAACGTCATAATAATTGCACACACATTTTAGATTTAACTAGATAAATGGGGGCTTGCACTTGATTTTGCAAGCTACAGGCTAGACTAACAGCCTTAGAGCGCACCCAAAGAATAAAACTCACCCTGACTCCATACACCGAGCACAGGTTGCCCATCCAGCACTCGCTCAGTTGCACCATTCACCATCTGATAAAAGTCACTGCGCTGCAAACGCACTGCAAGGTTTTGACCAATCGACACATAGGGCGACGGCTCTTGCGTCTGTGGATCAATCTCAACCCGTAGCGGATGCTCAGGACCGATCAGAACAACATCATCCAGATTAGTAGTGACATACACACACTGCTCACGACCTTCGCCCTGCACGCGCGTATCAATTGAAATAAAGGGCGCATCCTCAACTTCAATGCTGAGCTTTTCAACCGGAGTCACCAGCACATAGTGACCGCCTTCACGGCGTAACAAGCGTGAGAACAATTGCACTAATGCCGGACGCGCGATCACACTGCCCTGATGATACCAACGACCATCCTTAGCTATACGCATCTCACTGTCGCCACACTGTGTGGGCTGCCAGTCGGCATTATAGGATAAGCGCCCTGCTGTATCAGCCAAGCGCTGCAAGACATCAACCTGTTCAGTATTGTGCATTATATTCAGCCTTTTTAAAGGTGTAAGCCTAACAAACGGCGCGCATAATCGCGCAACGGTGGGCGTATTAAATCGTCCGGCTTATTATTATGAAAGGTTAAAAAACCACCACGATTACGGATATTAGCCATATCAACCAAATAACCACTACCCGCTTCAACCAGCATCAAATGAATTGCACCTCGGTCTACACCAATACGAGCCTGTGTATCCTTACGTGTCCTGAATTCATCCCAGTTACCGACGCGGTCATTGCCTTGGGCAAAACGCATATAAAGTAAGTAGTGCGCACCGGCCTGACGTGCAGCTTGTAGGGACTCATCATATTCCATAGGTTTGTGAGCGCGAGTGACCTGTGGGAAATACTCAATAAAAGCACTAAAGGCTTCATCAGAGACCACAGTCTTTTCTGCCGTGGGATACCCCAAGGGAATAAAATGACCTTGGCTAATATAAATAGAGGAATCAGCCTGCAATCGCCAATTATTAGTGCGCTTGATTTCACTGTGATTGAGTAAGCCCACATCACGCAAATGATATTCAGCACCCGCAGTTAGATCACTGACATTCATGCAGGATGTCAGTACCACTGTCAGTGCGAGTAGAAAAAATTGGCGCATATACGATTCACCTTAAAGGTCAAAAAGACTCATCTATGTATGTTATACACAGTTGCTAAGCAGGTTTTGCGCCAACCTTTATCAATTTATAGCCCACGCTGCCATTCTTGGCGCATAAGCATGGTATCGGGCTGCTCAATCGCTTGTTGCAGTTGCGCTAAAAAACGCTGCTTATCCACACCTAAAATCCCCTTCAGTGGCAGATAATTAGAAGCATGATCACTGCGAAACACGGTATTATTTAACTCAAGCTGACTGATAAAACGCTGCAATTCAATAAATGTTTCACGTTGATTTAACGCCTCAAACTCAGTAAAGCGCTGTTTAAAACGTGCATCACCGCCAGGAAAGTTCACAATCAATGTTGAAAGGAACTCAGGCTGAGTTTCATTCATCAACGCTGCCGATTGATCCGCATGTTGCGCACTTAAAGTACGTCCACCTAAGCCATTGAGAATCATCACTGAACGCTTAATGCCTGCGTCACCCAACTTGCTTAATGCGCTGAGTGTTGAAGCATGAGTTTCGCCTTTATTGACCTTGTCCAATACAACATCATCACCGGATTCTGCACCGACATACACCATGCGCAAACCTGCGTCGGCCAATTCTTTGAGCTCACTGACAGACTTATTCTTAAGGTTGCTAGGCAGACAGTAACTGGTCACCCGTCGCACGGTGGGCAAATGCTCTTGTATCGCTTGCAGAATAGTGAGTAAACGCCGTGTTGATAAGGCCAGCGCATCGCCATCCGCTAAAAAAACACGTTGCACAATCATCTGCTCAGCAACACGCTGAATCTCGTCTAACACCTGCTTTTCGTCACGCACTGAAAACTTCTTCTGTGGTGCAGTGTACATTTCGCAGTAAGTACATTTATTCCACGAGCAACCATTGGTCAGCGGAAGAATCAGTGACTGCGCTTCACTGGGCGGGCGAAAAACCGGCTCAATATATTCAACTGGAAATGTATATTGCATAGCTTAATCTCTATTGTGTTGGATCGGGTGTCTCTAATATCTCAAGTGACTCGGATGACTCAGGCGCTGCATCATCACGTTTAATACGCTTATTCCCCATGCGCACACCTATATCCATTAGAAACTGAAAAAAGCCATCTTGGTCTTCGAGCACATTACTCCAAAACGGCGAATGGTATAAAGCCACAGCGCCATGCACTAAAGCCCAAGCTGCACAGTAATGATAATATGGCGGCACATCCTCCAGCTTACCTTCATCAATACGCCCTTCAATTAAACGTGTTAAACGCTCGAAGTTGGATGCTCGGATGGTGTGTAACTGCTCAACCATTTCCGGTACTTGATGACCTTTAAGGACTTTTTCTTCAAGACGGTCAAATAAGCGGTAGCGTTGCGGATCACTCATACGAAAGGAGAAATAATCGCGTGATAATGCTTCTTTATCGCTGGCAACACTGTCTGACTGAAACAACTCATTCAGCTCACGCTCATAACCGAGCATTAAGCGTAAGTAAATTTCTGCTTTAGATTTAAAATGCTTATAAATGGTGCCTTTACCAATACCCACAGTATCAGCAATCATTTCTACAGTAACTGAATCCTCACCGTGCTCGAGAAACAATTGCAGCGCGGTGTCAAGAATCTCTTCTTCACGGCGGCGAAATTCGCGGACTTTACGTGATTCTTTTTGCATAGCAGAACGATCCAGTCAAAAATATAGATTCTATTATGACCTTATTCATAAAAAATGCACGGTACAAAAATACATTCTAAAGTGACGATATATTTAGATTCAGTCACACCTGTCACTTTAAGATAACTTCACCCTACCCAACAGATAGGCTACCGCCAGTAAACAGTTCTATGCACAGATTGTGTTCAATCGTAGATTTGCTTTTTCTTCCAGTCAGCATCGTCTTCGTTTTCCTGAGTCACCGCGGTGGTTAACTCACTCTGCTGCGTTGCATTCGGGCGTGTCTGCTCAACCAACATAACCTTAGCCTGCGCCAAGAGTGTCGAAAACTCTATGAGGGCCTGCTTATAAGGCTCTGGTTTTTTTTGCTTTTTAAGAAATTGGATTGCCCTCTCAAACACTAAGCGAGCTTGATTAGCACGATTGCTCTCTAAAAACTGGCGACCTAAGGTGTTAAAATAATCAATATAAACCGTCACCAGCATATGTCGAATTTGGCCAATCCACTGCCGCCCTTCTGCTGCAGGTATGGCTTTTTCTTCAACAGCTCGAATAATTTGTGCTTGCAAGCTTTCCAGTTGAAAACGCACATCTTTAATCTGTGCATCACTGGTCATAACGACGGGGGGATTATTAACAGCGAGCGCTGCGCCTTGTGCAATCATTTGCTGCAGATCGTCTCTGCGCCCTCTACAAACAATATTACTGGCATCAACTTTTGCTAACTCATGAATCACATGCAATTCAATGCGATGTAAGAGCTGTTTTAATTCAACAGTCGCCAGTTGTGCAGGCAAAGTTTCCGACAGTGTTGAACAGCGGCGCTGGCGATCAATCAGATCAGCTTTACGTCGAGCTTTTTCAATGGTATTTTTTTCAATTAGATTATTTAAATAACCCAAAAACAGCAGGATGAAAACACCTCCCACAACTAGAAAAACGATGGTCACTGACGACACGGGGCATCCTCTTGTTGATGCTCGCTAAATGAAAAGATAGCTCACCCATAAGTTCTTGCTTATCATATCAAGTACTTAGCACTTTTTAAGATCCAACTCCAAAAGCATGCCATGGGTTTAAAGCTAGCGCGCTGGACTGCCCAACAACTCCAGTACATCCTCAAGCTCTGCAATCATCTGGCGTATAACCTGCTTGGCTTGACCGCCTTCATCAGGCTCAGCACCACCGGATAGACGCAGACGTGCGCCACCAATCGTAAAGCCTTGCTCATATAACAGATGACGAATTTGACGAATCATCAGAACATCATTGTGCTGATAGTAACGGCGATTACCGCGACGCTTAATATCAGACAGCTGCTCAAACTCTTGCTCCCAATAGCGCAATACATGCGGTTTAACCGCACACAATTGGCTGGCTTCACCAATGGTAAAATAACGTTTACTGGGGATCGCAGGCAACTGGTCATTATGACTAGGTTCCAACATAGGCTTCCACTCGATCACGCAGTTTCTGCCCAGGACGGAAAGTCACCACACGGCGTGCACTGATGGCAACTTCTTCACCTGTTTTAGGATTACGTCCCGGCCGCTGACTTTTTTCGCGCAATTCAAAGTTGCCAAAACCTGACAGCTTGACCGGTTCGTTATTTTCGAGGGCTAAACGAATCTCCTCAAAGAAGGTATCCACCAACTCTTTGGCTTCGCGTTTATTTAGACCGATTTCCATAAATAGATGCTCGGACATTTCTGCTTTCGTTAAAGCCCCCATACACTCACTTCCTTAAAATTGCCGCAAACTTATCAGACAATAAGCTCAAGATCGCGTCTGTTGCTGCGCTGACCTCTTCATCTGTAAGAGTGCGTGAAGGATGTTGCCAGGTCAAGCCAACGGCTAAACTTTTGCAACCCTCTTCAACGCCCTTACCTTGATACACATCAAACAGACGAATTTGCGTCAGCCACTCACCGGCTGCACTGCGCATAGCGTCCATCAATTGCTCTGCAGGTATATCAGCATTCACCACCAGCGCTAAGTCGCGGCGCACTTCAGGGAAGCGTGATAACTCAGTAAACTCAGGCAAACGACCCGCACTGATTGCATCCAGCTCGACTTCAAACATCAGTACTTGCTGATCAATATCCATCTCTGTGGCTAACTGTGGATGCAAGGTACCAACGAAACCAACCGGCTGACCATTGCGCTCAATACGTGCGCACTGACCTGGGTGGAATGCGTGCTGCTGACACGGCACGAAAGTGTAACTCTCGCTATCGCCTGCTGCACCCAATACTGCTTCAATATCCGCTTTGATATCGTAGAAATCGACGGTTTCTTTACCGTGCGTCCATAACTCAGGCAGACGCACCCCGGTAATAACACCGGCGAGCATGCGCTCTTGTTTTAGATTGTCCAGCTGGCCAACAAAACTTAAGCCACTTTCAAATAAGCGCACGCGTTCTTGTTGACGATATAAATTATATTGCAGAGCTTTGAGCAAGCCTGGCAGCAGCGAGGCACGCATCACTGATAGTTCAGCTGAAATCGGGTTCGCTAAAGTTAAAGCTTTCAGCTCTGGGTGGAACGCAGTGAACAGCTCAGGCTCAATAAAACTATAGGTAATAGCTTCTTGATAACCACGTGCCACCAGCAATCGGCGCAATACAGGCAGCTGCGCTTGTGCTTCAGATTGTGCTTGCGGCGCTAAACGCGCTGCTGGATAACGCACGGGCAAATGATCGTAGCCATATAAACGACCAATCTCTTCCAACAGGTCCACTTCAATAGTGATATCAAAACGGTGACTGGGTACATTAACCAGCCACACCCCAGCATCTTGCGCTGTCAGCTTTAAACCCAAGGGTGTTAACAATGACTCAATATCAACATCACTTAAGCTCAAACCAAACATCTGCTTCACGCGCTCAGCACGTAAAGTGATGGGCTCTACTTTGGGTAAATGCTCGGCATCTTCAGTCACAACCACAGGCCCCACACTACCACCGACAATACTTAACAGTAATTCTGTGGCTCGCTCAATGGCTTGCGCAGGCAACTGCCAATCCACACCACGCTCAAAGCGGTGCGAAGCATCCGTATGCAAACCATAAGAACGGGCTTTACCGGCAATCGCAATTGGCTCAAAGAATGCACTCTCAAGGAAAATATCGGTGGTTTTACCCACTTCAACACCGCTGTCTTCGCCACCCATGACACCAGCAATCGCTAATGCGCGCTCTTGGTCAGCAATCACTAAGGTGTTAGATTTGAGTTTAATCTCTTGACCATCGAGCAAGGTAATCTGCTCATTGTCTTGCGCCATACGCACGCAAATACCACCTTTAATTTGCGCCAAATCAAAGGCATGCAACGGCTGACCCAACTCAATCATCACGTAATTGGTTACATCGACAACTGGATCAACGCTGCGAATATCACTGCGCTGTAAACGCTCAACCATCCATGCTGGCGTAGTTTGAGTTAAATCAACACCGGTAATCACACGACCGGCATAACGCGGGCATGCCTGTGGCGCAGCCAATTCAACAGCAACGCTCTGCTCATGACTGGCAGGCACAGCAGTCATCACGGGCAACTGCACAGCTGCGTTATATAACGCACCCACTTCGCGTGCCAAACCTTGCAGTGACAAGCAGTCACCACGGTTCGGAGTTAAATCCACTTCGATGCAGACATCATTCAGATTCAGCGCTTCACGTACACACTGCCCCACTAACGCATCCGCTGGCAGCTCTAATAAGCCATCACTGTCTTCGCTGATGTGTAATTCGCTGGCTGCACACAGCATGCCGAATGATTCAACACCACGCAGCTTAGCTTTTGAGATTTTAAAATCGCCAGGCAGCACCGCTCCAACGCGTGCAAAGGGTACTTTAATACCGGCACGCGCATTGGGTGCACCACAAACGACTTGTACGCTTTGCTCACCATCACTTACCTGGCAAACACGTAATTTATCCGCATCAGGGTGCTGTTCAGCGCTGAGTATTTCGCCAACCACTACACCGCTAAACTCACCAGCGACAGGCGTCACCGCCTCAACTTCTAAACCGGCCATAGATAAACGTGCCACTAGCTCATCACGCGTCGCGGCTGGATTAACTAAACTGCGTAACCATTGTTCACTGAAATTCATGCTGCTCTCCTAAACTCTAAAAGGTATCGACCTAGCGAAACTGCGATAAAAAACGTAGGTCGTTATCGAAGAACAGACGCAAATCATTGACGCCATAACGCAACATAGCTAAGCGCTCAACACCCATACCAAAAGCAAAGCCTTGGAATTCTTCCGGATCAATACCTGACATACGCAGCACATTCGGGTGCACCATACCGCAACCCATCACTTCCAACCAACCGGTTTGCTTGCACACCCGGCAACCTTCGCCATTGCACATCACGCACTGCATATCCACTTCCGCGGACGGCTCAGTAAAGGGGAAGAAGGATGGACGAAAACGCACACCTAAATCTTTTTCAAAGAAGACGCGTAAAAACTCTTCAATGGTGCCTTTTAAGTCAGCAAAACTGATGTCTTTATCAATCAACAAGCCTTCCACCTGGTGGAACATTGGCGAGTGAGTGATATCTGAGTCACAGCGGTAGACTCGACCAGGGCAGACAATACGAATCGGTGGGCGCTGAGCTTCCATGGTGCGTACCTGTACCGGTGAGGTATGAGTGCGCAACAACATATTAGCGTTGAAGTAAAAGGTGTCGTGCATGGCACGTGCCGGGTGATGGCCGGGAATATTCAGCGCTTCAAAGTTGTGATAATCATCTTCAACTTCGGGACCTTCAGCAATACCGTAGCCAATCTTGCTAAAGAACTGCTCAATGCGCTCTAGAGTGCGTGTGACGGGGTGCAAACCACCACTTTGCTGACCACGACCGGCTAAAGTCACATCAATGGTCTCAGCAGCCAACTTAGCCGCCAGCGCTAAACCATCTAAATATTGCTTACGCGCATTGAGTGCATCTTGCACTTTTTCTTTAGCGGCATTAATTAAAGCACCGGCTTTTGGGCGCTCTTCAGCAGATAACTTACCCAACAGCTTCATCTGCAGGGTCAGCTCACCTTTTTTACCAAGATAGTGAACACGTAACTGCTCTACCGCTTGCGAATCTTCACTGTCTGCAACGGCTGTTAAAGCCTGTGCTACCAGCGCATCAAGATTATCCATACATTACTCCAGAGGACCTTGCAAAACACAGCGCTCGCGCTTTGCAAGGTGCTCTTACTATGACTTATAAAAATAGGGGTGCCATACGAAATAAGGGAAGAGCCTAAGCCCTTCCCTTATAAAAAACGCATGTCGCAATGTTGTAAAGCTTAGGCCAATTTGGACTTAGCTTGTTCAACAATTGCCGCAAATGCTGCTTTTTCGTTTACTGCTAACTCAGCCAGTACTTTACGGTCGATTTCAATTGAAGCTTTTTTCAAGCCAGCAATGAAACGGCTGTAAGACAAACCATTAACACGAGCACCAGCATTGATACGTGCAATCCACAGAGCGCGGAATTGACGCTTACGCTGACGACGGTCACGGTATGCATACTGACCAGCTTTGATAACTGCTTGCTTGGCTACGCGGAATACGCGTGAACGCGCACCATAGTAACCTTTAGCAAGTTTCAATATTTTTTTGTGACGACGACGGGCTAACACACCACGTTTTACACGAGCCATAAACTATTACCTTTATTTATCCAGAACTAAATTAACGTACACGCAACATGCGTTCAACACGAGCAACATCACTTGGGTGCAGCATTGATGTCCCACGTAGTTGGCGCTTACGCTTAGTTGTCATTTTAGTCAAGATATGACTCTTGAAAGCGTGTTTATGTTTAAAACCGTTCGCTGTAGCTTTAAAGCGCTTTTTAGCGCCACTTTTCGTTTTCATCTTTGGCATGTTGAATACTCCGCATTCAGATTGATACGCTATAACCTTAAGGCCTGCCTGTGCCCTAGGGGGTTATTTTTTCTTTTTGGGGGCGAGGACCATTATCAGCTGGCGTCCTTCCATCTTAGGATGCTGTTCAACGGTGCCGTATTCAGCAAGGTCACCTTCGACCCGCTTCAACAACTCCATTCCCAGCTCCTGGTGGGCCATCTCTCGGCCGCGGAATCGTAATGAAACCTTGGCTTTATCCCCATCTTCTAGGAAACGTATCAGGTTGCGTAGTTTTACCTGATAATCCCCGTCTTCCGTCCCTGGTCGAAACTTGATTTCTTTAATTTGAATCTGCTTCTGATTCTTACGCGCAGCTGCCACTTGTTTCTTTTTCTCAAACACGTGCTTGCCGTAGTCCATAATGCGACATACAGGCGGTAACGCGTCCGCAGAAATCTCAACCAGGTCAAGCTTTGCTTCATCAGCAGCGGCTAGGGCTTCATCAATCGAGACGACCCCGATCTGCTCACCTTCCGCACCAATCAGGCGCACTTCGCGGGCTGTGATGTTCTCATTAATGGGTGCCTTAGGGGCAGCTCGTCTGTCTTGTCTCATATCTCGCTTGATAATTAATCACTCCAAATCTTGGCGACCACGCCGGGAAACTGCAGCATCTAATAACTCACTGAACTGTTCGACCGTCATACTACCTAGGTCTTCACCGCCACGAGTTCTAACTGCAATTGTTTGTGTCTCAACTTCTCTATCACCGATCACTAGTAAATAGGGAACTTTGAGTAAAGTATGTTCCCTGATTTTAAAGCCGATCTTCTCGTTTCTCAAGTCACTAGTGACTCTAAATTCACTTTCTAGCAACTTTTCTTCTACTTTTCGTGCAAATTCGCTTTGTTTCTCACTGATATTCATAATTGTCGCTTGTGTCGGTGCTAACCACGCAGGAAACGCACCTTCATAATGCTCAATCAAAATACCAATAAAACGCTCAAATGAACCTAAAATTGCGCGGTGTAACATCACTGGATGTTTACGATCGTTATCTTCGCTGACATATTCAGCGTCTAAACGCACCGGCAAATTAAAGTCGAGCTGTAAAGTACCACACTGCCAAACACGACCTAAACAGTCACGCAGCGAGAATTCGATTTTCGGGCCATAGAAAGCACCTTCACCAGGCTGCAACTCGTACTCTAAACCAGCAGACTCAAGTGCATCAGCCAAGGCTTTTTCAGCCAAATCCCACTGCTCGTCAGAACCAACGCGCTGCTCTGGACGGGTTGACAACTTTAACTCAATGTCATCAAAACCAAAATCAGCATACACTTTTTGCGTTAAGCGAATAAAGTCAGCTGACTCTTCTTGCATCTGTTCTTCAGTACAGAAGATATGCGCATCGTCTTGAACGAATCCACGCACACGCATTATACCATGCAATGCACCTGAGGGCTCATTACGGTGGCAGGAACCAAACTCAGCCAAACGCAAAGGTAGCTCGCGGTAGCTTTTTAAGCCTTGATTATAGACTTGCACGTGGCCAGGACAGTTCATCGGCTTAATCGCATAATCACGCGACTCAGACTGAGTAATAAACATATTGTCTGCATAGTTCGCCCAGTGACCTGACTTTTCCCAAAGGATACGGTCAACCACTTGTGGCGTTTTAATCTCTAAATAACCATTTTCACGCTGTACTTTGCGCATATATTGCTCAAGTACTTGGTAGAGCGTCCAACCTTGCGGATGCCAAAACACCATACCCGGCGCTTCTTCTTGCATATGAAACAAGTCCAAACGCTTACCGAGCTTACGGTGATCACGCTTTTCTGCTTCTTCAATACGCTTCATATAAGCATTGAGCTGTTTTTTGTCAGACCAAGCTGTACCATAAATACGCTGTAACTGCTCATTCTTAGAATCGCCGCGCCAGTAGGCACCAGAGAACCGAGTCAGCTTAAATGACTTCAAGAAACGTGTATTAGGCACGTGAGGACCACGGCACATATCCACATATTCTTGGTGAAAATATAAGCCCATTTCTGTTTCTTCGGGCATATCTTCAATCAGACGTAATTTATAGTCCTCACCACGCTCGGTGAAAATCTTAATCACCTCAGCACGCGGCGTCAGTTTTTTAATCACATCATAATCTTGACTGATCAGCTCATTCATACGCTTTTCAATCGCTTGCATATCATCCGGCGTAAATGGGCGCTCAATTGCCACGTCGTAATAAAAGCCCTCATCAATAACAGGGCCAATGACCATTTTCGCTTCAGGAAACAACTGCTTAACCGCATGACCAACCAAGTGCGCGCACGAGTGGCGGATAATCTCAACACCTTCGGGGTCTTTTGGGGTAATGATCGACAGCGTTGCATCGCTGGTAATTAAATCGGTGGCATCCAGTAAACGGCCGTTGACTCGACCGGCTACAGTTGCCTTAGCAAGACCTGCACCGATTGATTGCGCGACTTCAAGGATAGAAACGGGGTGTTCAAATGTACGCTGACTGCCGTCAGGAAGAGTAATGATGGGCATGGCGCCTCCTCTGCCTAGTGGTGACCCCTACAAAAGGCCACATGGGTTGGGATGAGCCAGTAAGAGCGATTAGTTTTGAGACTCACCTACCATACTGCGGTAGAAGGGTTTACCCGCCTCACATCAACCGGATTCACTGGAAAGTTACAGTTATTAAAACAACTGCTGAAAACACAAAAGGCCGCACTAGGCGACCTTTCGTTAAATTTGGTAGGCACAATTGGATTCGAACCAACGACCCCCACCATGTCAAGGTGGTGCTCTAACCAACTGAGCTATGTGCCTGCAATGGGCGTGTATACTACGGAGAAATTATTTTTTGTCAAACACTTTCCGCTAATACTGCGTAAACAGCACCAATTCACTGTCCTATTAGTACTGGTGCCCAGAATCCAAATCGCTCTGAGTTACAGCCATCTGCTGAGTAATCACTGTCGGTATACCTTCGCCGGCCGCGATCACATCACGCACCCGCTCCCAATCAATCTGCAGCCCTTGAAGATCATCACGTTTCAGCATCTCATTGACCACAGCCGCATGCTTATCAACTATTGAGGTTTCACCCTCATCATTGAGTGGTTCATGAGCTTCAAGATACAGCTCACCTTGCGCAAAACCGAACTTATACGGCTCATTAATAATGCGCACTTTAGCGCCCACAGGCACCAAGTCGGCCAACTCTAAGACGTTATGATTGAGCATGCGAAAGCAACCATGACTGACACGCATACCAATACCAAACTTTTTATTAGAACCATGAATTAGATAACCTGGTAAACCTAAGGTCAACTTATAAGGACCCAATGGATTATCAGGGCCAGGCGGCACATAAGCCGGCAGTGGATCGCCCGCTTCTGCATGCTCGCGCAAAATAGATTGCGGCGGTGTCCAGCCAGGATTGGGCGTTTTGACTGTAATCGAGGTGTTACTGATCGGTGAATCCCAACCTTCACGACCAATACCCAACGGATAGGTGTAGACCACCGACTTATCTTCTGGATAGTAATACAAGCGATATTCAGCCAAATTGATCACTACGCCTTCGCGCGACCCCGGCGGCAGAATATAACGCTGCGGCAAGGTAATTTGCGCTCCCTCACCCGGTAGCCAAGCATCAATGCCTGGATTGGCGGCCACCATTTCGATATAGCCCAGATCATGGGTTTTGCCTAGATCAGCAAAGGTATCTTCATAGCGCGCTTCAATCACTTGAATTTCGCCCACCACATCATCCCCCGCAGATGGCAACGGCAACTCTATTGCTGCTGCAAAAGGCGCAACACACAGCATAGAGAGGCAGCACGCACGCAAAGACTTAAGCTTTAACATGTTTAACAACATCGAAGTAGCCCTACTGGAAAAGTATCAAGAGACTGTTGCATCGTACGGAATATTCAGCAGTTAATACACAACGTCTTAGGCAAACTGCCAGCCAGGTTTAGCATGCTTACGTTGTGCCTGGATAATTTCGCGGCACTGTGGACAAAATTGCTTAGCGCGCAAGAGATTGCGCTCTAGCGTATCCCAATGCGGCTGAGCCGGTAGCAAGCTACCACACAAGGTGCGATCCGCCTGACTACCAAGCTCTAACTGACGATTGACAGCGTGCACATACTCTTTTTGACAGGCGAACAGATCCATTTGCTCATCTGGCAAAACAATCTGATAAGCATGTAAAGACCACATTAAACGCGCCATATAGAGCCCCTAAAACCGCGCGCTACATTAGCCGAAAGTCGCGCACTATAACAGTGCACAGAAAAAATATTATTCATGCACTTAAGGCAACAAGGGCGCAAACCCCTGCCAAGCATTCTCTAATAAAAGTGGCTGTGCTGACTGCGTAGGATGCACTCCATCGGCTTGCATCATGCCGTCTACAGCACCAACACCTTCTAAAAAGAAATCAACTAATGCTACCTCTTCCTGAGTCGCAATGTTCTGATACACATTATAAAACGCATCAGTATAACGTCGCCCATAATTACCTGGCAAACGCATACCCAACAGTAAAACCTTTGCATCAGCTTGCTTGGCCTGCTGCACCATGCTGGTCAGATTCGCCGCCATATGCTCAAGCGATAACCCGCGCAAACCGTCATTACCCCCCAGCTCAATAATCACAATCTGCGGCTGATGCTGCACTAACAAATCTGGAAAACGCGCTAAACCACCGGCTGTAGTGTCACCGCTGATTGACGCGTTGATCACACTGATATCATCATCTTGCTGCTGCAAACGTTCTTGCAATAAAGCCACCCAGCCCTGTTGCGTTTCCAGTCCGTAGGCGGCACTGATACTATCGCCTACCACCAACACAGTTGCAGCTTGTACCTGGGCCGTTAAGCACAGAACAATCAAGCCTATCGTTGCTATCCATTGACGCATTGGAACCCTCATGATTAACAGTATTCTTCGCGCACAGAACCTTAGCAAAAAGGTACCTTCAACAGAAGGCCAACTCACGATTCTTGATAATGTCTGCCTTGATCTTCAACAAGGTGACTCGCTGGCTATTATAGGCCGTTCTGGCTCAGGAAAATCGACATTGTTAGGATTACTGGCTGGACTGGACTTACCCAGTAACGGTGAAGTGCAGTTAGCGGGCAACAATTTAAACGCTCTGGATGAAGACCAGCGCGCCGCAGTACGTGCTGAGCATGTCGGCTTTGTCTTCCAGGCCTTTCTCTTGCTGGACAGTTTAAACACCTTAGAAAACGTGATGTTACCATTAGAGCTAGCTGGACATGCTAACCCACAGCAACGCGCAACAGAACTGCTGATCCGTGTTGGTTTAGAAAGCCGCTTAAAACACCCGGTCAACCTACTCTCTGGCGGCGAACAACAACGTGTGGCGTTAGCACGCGCCTTTGCCACTCAGCCTGACGTGCTATTTGCCGATGAACCGACCGGCAACCTCGACAGCCAAACCGGTGAAAACATCAGCGACTTGTTATTTGAAATGAATAAAGAATTGGGCACCACCTTGGTTTTAGTCACTCACGATGAAAAACTCGCTGCACGCTGCCAGCACACATTACGCTTAGAAGCCGGTCGTCAGGTGCAACCCTTATGCGACTGACACTCTTAGCTTTATTTAAACTGGCTAGTAAACAACTGTGGCGTGAACGTCGCACTTCAGAGCTGCGCATCTTGTTTTTCGCACTGATGATTGCCGTCGCCAGCAGCAGCACCATTGGCCACTTCGCTGAACGTCTGCAAGGCGCAATGCAACTGAGTGCTAGTGAATTTCTCGCCGCAGACTTAGTGCTCTCCAGCAGTGAAAAACCCAGCGCTGAGCAACTGGCAGTCGTACACAACGACACTTTAAGCAGCTCGCAAACAGTGCAGTTCGCCAGCATGCTCGCCACCGACACTGACTTACAACTGGCCAGCGTTAAAGCAGTGGATAACCACTATCCTTTACGCGGCGAATTGCGCAGTCGTCAACAGCTAGAGGCCGAAGAACTGAGCGGTGGACGCCCGCAACCCGGCGAAGTTTGGCTCGACCTTGAGCTGATCACCCGCCTAGAATTGCAGATTGGCGACAGTATCGAAATTGGCTCAGCCACTTTTAATGTTGCGCGTATTCTCACCTATGAACCCGACCGTGCTGGTAACTTACTCAGTTTTACTCCGCGCGCCATGATCAACTTCGCTGATTTAGCGGCAACCGATATTCTACAGCCGGGCAGTCGCGTGAGTTACCGACAACTGTGGAGCGGTGATGCGCAAGCACTGGAAGTTTTGCGCGCAGACCTAGAAACGACCTTATTAGCCCATCAACGCATTGAAGGCCTAGCCGATGGCAATCAGCAAGTCAGCAGCGCCTTAGAACGTGCTGCCAGCTATTTAAATCTAGCCAGCCTCGCAGCCATATTATTAGCCGGTGTAGCTGTGGCTTTATCGGCCAACCGCTTTGCCCGTCAACGTTTTGATCAGGCAGCCCTACTGCGTTGCTTTGGTTTATCGCGCCGACACACCTTATGGATATTTAGCATGCAGTTGCTGCAGTTAGCACTGCTGGCTAGTTTACTGGGCACGCTGATAGGCTGGCTAGCCCAATTTGTTCTATTTGAACTCTTAGCGGACTTGTTGCCTGATGATATTCCTGCTGGTAGCTGGAAACCCTTTATCGCCGGTATTACCACCAGTATTGTGATGTTAGCCGGCTTTGCTTTACCGCCCTTAATCGCCTTGGGCCGCATTGCTCCTCTGCGTGTATTACGCCGCGACTTAATCCCTGCGGCGCCATCCACTTGGCTGCTGTATGGCATGGTATTTATCGCGCTAGCAGTCTTGATGTGGCAGCTCAATCTGGATATGCGCCTCACCAGCGCTCTGCTCTTGGGTGGCGGCTTAGCGGCTGCCCTACTTGGCACAGCACTCTATTTTGCTCTAAAAAGCATTCGTTTTTGGTTGGCTAAACGCAGCCTAGCCTGGCGCTTAAGCCTAGGGCACTTACTGCGCTACCCACTCAATAGTGTCGGCCAGATTATGGCCTTTGCATTAATTCTACTGTCGATGGCCTTGATTGTATTACTGCGCAGCGAGCTGCTGGATAACTGGCAAGCACAACTGCCAGAGCAGGCACCCAATCATTTTGCGATCAATATCCTACCCAGCCAGCAAGCAGATTTTAGCTCGGCATTAAATGCGATCAGTGATAACACTGCACCGCTCTACCCTGTGATACTGGGCCGTTTAACTGAAATTAATGGACAGCCTGCCACTGAATTAATTGATCCTGATGCTCGGGTGATGCGCACCTTACAGCGCGATCTTAATCTAACCTGGACAGAGCAACTGCCCATCAACAATGAAGTGATTAAGGGCGATTGGTGGGCGGAGAGTAAGAGTAGCGCTGCCAACAGTAATACCTACCCTATTTCCTTAGAAAGCGATCTAGCTCAACAACTGAGCGTCACGGTTGGCGATCAGCTGACCTTCCATATTGCCGGCACTGATTATCCTGCACAGATTAGCAGCCTGCGCAGCGTGGACTGGAACAGCATGCAGCCCAACTTCTTTGTGATTTTTGATCCGCAGCAGATGCACAATGTCGCCCACACATGGATGACCAGCTTTTACCTGCCAGAAAACGCAGAGCAGCAGCGCATCGATCTATCTAAAGCTTTTCCAAGTGTGAGTATTTTGCAAGTGGATGCGGTGCTGCGCCAGTTACGCGATATTTTAGCCCAAGTGACTTTAGCCATTGAGATGATCTTGTTGTTTGTCTTAGCCGCAGGAATCAGCGTCTTAATTGCCGGCTTACACAGCACTTTGGCCGAGCGCGTACAGCAAGGCGCTTTAATACGCGCATTGGGTGCTTCACGTAAACTACTGCTGCAATCACAACGTAATGAATTTGCCCTGATTGGCGCCTGCAGCGGCTTACTGGCGTGGCTGGGCTGTGAAATTAGCAGCTATATTCTATACCGCTTTGTGTTTAATCTAGCCTGGCAGCCGCATCTGTGGCTGATCAGCTTACCGATTCTCGGAGCATTACTGATTACCACTGTGGGCATGCTGGGGACACGGCAAGTGCTTAATAGCAGCCCATTACAGATTTTACGTGGCAATTAATTCATTATTCAGGAGGTTCAATTGAGTCGTTATCGTCCACCCCGCGCACAAGGCACACCTTTGATAACCCCTGAAGGTGAAGCACGTATGCGCGCTGAATTACACGAGCTTTGGCACGTGAAGCGTCCCAAGGTGACACAAAGCGTCAGCGAAGCCGCAGCACAAGGCGATCGCTCTGAAAACGCAGAATACATCTACGGAAAAAAGATGTTACGAGAAATTGACAGTCGCGTACGCTTTTTAACCAAGCGGTTAGAAAAGCTAAAAGTGATTGCCGAGCAACCTGCAGAGTTGGATAAAGTCTACTTTGCGGCTTGGGTCACACTCGAAGATGAAGATGGCGAAGAGTCCCAGTATCGTATCGTCGGCGCAGATGAGCTGGATATGCACAAACAGTACATCAGCATTGATGCTCCCCTCGCTCGCGCACTGCTAGGCAAATCACTGGACGCCGAAGTCAAACTCATTACACCCGAGGGTGAACGTGAGTTTTATATTACCGCGATTGACTATCAATAAAAAAGCCTTAAACATCAACAACTGAACACAAAAAAGCCGCTATCTGAATAAACAGACAAGCGGCTTTTTTGCAGATTACAGTGCGGATTTATTTCTTTTGATCAACCACTAAAGCATGCTTCGCTTCTGTATCTGTTGTGTCAACCGAGATGGCCAAACTGCTCCACTGCGCATCCATTGCATTATCCGTACTGGAAATACTGGCTTGCAATTTAAGTTGAGCAACACTGGATAACTTCAACTGCGGTAACAATGAATCTGCATCATTGAGCACAATACGTGCTGGCAAGTCAGCCACCGTTAAGCGCTTAGCGGCTAACGGCATAGGTGAACCATTCGCTGCACGCGCAAAAACATAGACTGTATCAGTCGCTGATACTTGCTGCGCTAGCTCAGCGCTAATGGAAACATCAACAAAGACTTGGTAATCATCACTATTAGCTGGCCCAGCAGCAGGTGTTTCAGCCTGTGCAGGCTCGACAGCTGCTTGGGGCTGATCGCCTTGGGCCGTGCGTGCGCGCTCAATCCCCATTTGAATCGCTTCATAGGATGGATCTTGCGGATCAATACCTTTGAGCAACTGCCCCCAAGCATCAATGGCATCTTGATAGCGCTGACTTTCAAAGGCGGCAATACCCACTAAACCTAAACTGGTCGCTTCATTGGGATCTTGACGTAATGCTTCATCCACCAAATCTTGCAAATCAGCATTCCACTGACTGCCGTTGGCAAAATACAACGCCTGCGCCCACTGCCCAAGCAAATCAGGCTGACGGCCAACCAGGTCAACCGTTCTTTCATACGCATCAGCAGCTTCTTGAGGACGCTGCTCACTCATATAAGTACGCGCCAAGAAATACCATGCATCTACTGATTCAGGCTGTAAGCGTACAGTATCTTCTAAACGGGAAATCATTTCTTCTGCTGTTTTTGGCTGCTCTTTAAGGCTGATGGTCAAAGCAACTTTATCACTTGCACCCCAATAAAAATACAAACCTAAACCGGCAACCGGCACCAATAAGGCAGCAATCAATGGCAAAGTACTGCCCAAGTTAGCGCTTTGCTTAGGACGACCTACATCAGTGTCATCCAACAACTCACGGTCCGCTTCCATACGGCCTTCAAGCAACTGCTCAGCAGATAAAGCACCGCTAGCATGCTGCGCTTCAAGCTCAGCAATGTGCTCTTCATAGAGGGCAATATTAAGTGCTGTACGGTCTTCTTCAGCCTGATCTTTACGCACTCGTAAAACGGGCACTAACAATAACAGTAATGCCGCAATCAATAGCAATACTGAGTAAATCCAAAATTGTGTCATAACGATGAGGTTTCCTACTTATATTGCTTAAGAATGTCAGACAGGCGACTTTTTTCATCGCTCGACAAATGCTGCTCTGTCTCAGCACGCAAGCTACGGCGACGACGGAAAATAATCACCGCCACCATCAAAAAGCCAAAGGCTAAGAAAGCTGCAGGTCCGTACCAGAGAATCAGCGTACGGCTGTTAACCGGTGGTTTATAACGAACAAAATCACCATAGCGATCCACTAGAAAGCCAATAATTTGCTCGTCTGTCTCACCGTTTTCAAGCTTTTTAAAGATCTCATTACGCATATCCATAGCAATGGGCGAGTCTGAGTCAGCAATATTTTGGTTTTGACATTTAGGACAACGCAGCTCTTCCACCAGCACACGATAACGCGCACGCTCTGCCTCAGTTGAAAACTCATAGGTATCAATGGAAGCCTGCGCAGTACCGAAACTAGCCAAAAGCAAACCTAGAGCATAGAGAAAGCTTTTCATTCGTCGAGTAACCCCTGATAAATCGGCGCTAATTTTTCACGCCAAATACGCTTATCCACGACACCGACAAACTTATGACGAATAATGCCTTTCTTATCGATGATAAAAGTTTCAGGCGCACCATAAACCCCCAGATCAAAGCCCAGCGTACCTTTAGGATCACTGATATTAAGCTGGTAGGGGTTTAAGTACTCATATAACCAGCGCTGTGCAGGTTGCCGTTCGTCTTTATAGTTGATGCCATGAATGACTACGCCTTGTTTGGCTAAGTCATTGAGTACCGGATGTTCAACCTTGCACGAAATACACCAAGTGGCCCAGACGTTAATTAACGCTGGGCGACCGAGTAAGTCAGCGCGAGTGATGACAACATCATCTTCAATCACCGAGCCCGTAGTGAACTCTGGGAAGGGTTTGCCAATCAACGCCGACGGCAGCTCACTTGGATCATTATTGATACCAAATAGCGCCATGGCAGCAAAGAGAGCCACACCAGTCAGCACACCAAATACAGCTAATAAACGCGTTCTAGACATGTGCTTTTTTCCCTTTGTCAGCTACGTTTAAAGCATCCTTAACTTTCTTGGTCACTTTAACCCGGTAACGTCGATCCATGGCCGAAAGAATCCCACCAAATGCAGTCAGGAAAGCACCCAGCCAAATCCAGCGTATATAAGGTTTAATATGTACACGTATCGCCCAAGCACCATTTTCCAGCGGCTCACCCATAGCAACATACAAGTCGCGGGTAAAGCCTGCATGAATACCCGCCTCAGTCATTGGCATTTGCTGTACAAGATAGAGACGTTTTTCTGGATGCAATAACGCAATTTCACGTTCATCTTTAAAAATACGAATACTGCCTTTATCAGAAATAAAGTTAGGGCCTTCGTAGTGCTTAGCACCTTCAAACTGGAAGCGGTAACCGGCCATTTCCAATGAATCGCCCGGTGCCATTTTCAAGTCACGCTCATCGCTGTACTGGCTGACCATCACCACACCAATCGCCATAAACACCATACCGAGGTGACCCAATTGCATCCCCCAGTAACTGCGAGTTAATGAACGCATACCACGCAGTAAACCTCTGTGGCGCGTTTTATCTAAGATATCGCGCACACCGGCCAGCAGTACCCATGCAGAGAGGAAGATCACCGCCATCACTGCGCCATTGGCATCATTGTAAAGCACACCTGCTAAACCACTGAGTACTGCACTCAATACTAGGATGGGCGCTATCATTTTAACCAGCCATTGGCCTGGAGTGTTTTTCCAACGTGTCAGAACACCCACACCCATCGCAAACATTAAGATGCCCATCAAAGGTACAAACAGGGCATTAAAGTACGGAGGGCCAACCGATAACTTAGCACCAGTTAAAGAGTCCAGCACCAATGGATACAAGGTACCCAGTAACACCATCGCAGTGGCAACCACTAAAATAATGTTATTGATCAGCAGTAACGTTTCTTTAGACCAAAAACCAAAACCCACTTTACTTTTCACTGCCGGTGCACGCATCACAAACAAAGTTAACGATGCACCCACAACCACCAGTAAGAATATAAGGATAAACACACCACGCTCTGGGTCAGCCGCGAAAGCATGCACCGAAGTCAGTACGCCAGAGCGCACTAAGAAGGTACCTAATAAACTTAAAGAGAAGGCAGCAATGGCCAGTAATACAGTCCAGTTTTTAAACACACCACGCTTTTCAGTCACAGCCAATGAGTGAATCAAGGCAGTACCGAGTAACCAGGGCATAAAGGATGCGTTTTCAACCGGGTCCCAAAACCACCAGCCGCCCCAACCCAACTCGTAATACGCCCACCACGAACCCAGCGCAATACCAATGCCTAAGAATGCCCAAGCAATCAAGGTCCACGGACGTGACCAACGCGCCCACGCCGCATCCAACTTACCGCCCAATAACGCAGCAATCGCAAAAGCAAAAGCTACGGAGAAGCCTACGTAACCCATATACAACATCGGTGGATGAACGATTAAACCGAAATCTTGCAGCAAGGGGTTGAGGTCACGACCATCCAAAGGCATTTGTGGCAGTAAGCGCTCAAAGGGATTGGACGTTTCAATTAAGAACAGCAAAAAACCAACACTGATCATGCCCATAATCGCCAGCACTCGCGCCAACATTTCTTCAGGTAATTGACGTGAAAAAATCGCAACAGCAAAGGTCCAGCCGGCTAAAATCAATGCCCAAAGCAGCAATGAGCCTTCATGCGCACCCCACACTGCACTGAACTTGTAGAACCAAGGCAATGCACTGTTAGAGTTGGATGCGGTATAGGCCACTGAGAAGTCATCAACCATAAATGACCAGGTTAAACAGCCAAATGCAAACAACAGGAACAAAAACTGCCCCCAAGCCGCTGGCTGCGCCAAACTCATCCATTTATGGTCGCCGCGCCATGCTCCGACTAACGGGAAAAAGGACTGCACCACAGCAAAACATAACGCAAGGATCATTGCTAACTGACCCAGCTCCGGCACATACAACGCCGCATCGCTCATTTTTTTGATTCCTTTTGACCATCTTCATAATGTTGCAGCATGCCTGTTTTCTCTAAGGCATCACTCACTTCAGGCGGCATATAGTTTTCATCATGCTTGGCCAGTATTTCATCAGAAATTAACACATTGTTTTCATTCAAACGCCCCATAGCCACGATGCCCTGCCCCTCACGAAACAGGTCAGGCAAAATACCGCGGTACTGAATACGGGTATCGGCATCACCATCAGTGACAATAAAGTCCACTGTCAGCGAGTCTTCACTGCGCGTCAGCGAACCTTCCCGAACTAAACCACCGGCACGAATACGTGCACCTTCAGGTGCTTCACCATTGGCAATTTGGGTTGGGGTATAAAATAAATTGATATTTTGCTGCAATGCAGTCAGGCCCAATGCAACTGTGGCACTGACACCCAGTAAAATACCCACAATAATTATTAAACGTTTTTTACGTACTGGATTCATTGCTGAGCCTCCCGACGCAAACGACGCGCCTCATTTTTGAAATAACGCTGACGGGTTAGTAAAGGTAACACCACATTCAACACCAATATTGCACAACTGACACCATAGGCTGACCACACATATACACCGTGATTACCCATGGCTAAAAACTCAGAAAACGAATTGAAATTCATGCCTTTCTCCCAATCTGCCGCGCCACTTCAGCTTGCGCCCAACGGGTACGCGACTCACGCCGCAACACTTCAGTACGCATACGCATCAACAATACAGCTGCAAAAAAACAATAAAAACCAATGGTCATAATTAATAGTGGCAGCCACATTTCTACTGGCATGGCCGGCTTTTCAGTCAGGGTAAAAGTTGCAGGCTGGTGCAATGTATTCCACCAGTCTACCGAGTACTTGATGATGGGAATATTAACAACACCGACAATCGCCAAAATAGCACAGGCTTTAGCTGCACTGTCACGGTTAGTAATCGCATGGCCTAAGGCAATAATCCCAAAGTACAAGAACAATAAAATCAGCATGGCGGTTAAACGTGCATCCCACACCCACCAAGCACCCCAGGTTGGCTTGCCCCAGACTGCACCGGTAAACAGTGCAATCACCGTCATCCATGCACCAATCGGCGCGGCTTGCTGTAAGGCGATATCAGCAATTTTCATTTTCCAGACCAAGCCGACAATCCCAGCCACCGCCAATGATATATAGGTGGACTGTGCTAATACAGCAGCCGGAACGTGGATATAGATAATGCGAAAGCTATTCCCTTGCTGATAATCAGGCGGCGCATAGGCTAAACCCAGCACCCCACCGACGAGCATCAATACAGCGGCGCTGATACTGATCCAAGGTAACCAGCGGCCACTTATCTCATAAAACCACTTCGGCGAGCCCAGCTTATGAAACCACGTCCAATTCATCGAGATACTCACAATTATTCAATATCAGTTATACAATCTATGACTGCATTATTTGTTATTTATACAGTGTCTAATCACTCAACACATCACCCTTGAGCGCTTATTCACCCACACTAATACGCAGACCCGCTGCAATTGCAAAAGGCGCTAAAGTCAGCGTCAGCATGGTTAACGTTGCCATCCATAGAAGGTAACCTGCAGTAGGCAAGCCCTGTAGAGCAGCTTGAATCACACCACTGCCTAAAATCAGTACGGGAATGTATAACGGCAGAATTAATAATGCCAATAATATCCCACCGCGCTTAAGCCCAACAGTCAGTGCAGCACCCACTGCACCGAGTAAGCTTAAAACAGGCGTACCCAGTAGTAATGACAGTAACAAGGTAGGAATCCGATCAGCTGGCATACCCAGCATCAGCGCCAATAAAGGTGACAACATCACCAAGGCCAATCCGCAGTACAGCCAGTGCGCGAGCACCTTAGCAAGAACCAGTACGACAAGTGGATGCGGCGAAACGACCCACTGTTCAAGTGAGCCGTCCTCAAAATCACTGCGAAACAAGCCATCTAACGACAGTAACACCGCCAACAGTGCCGCCACCCACAGCAGGCCTGGCGACAAGGTTTGTAATAATTGCGACTCAGGGCCGACCGCCAGCGGAAACAAGGCGATCACAATGGCAAAAAATACCAATGGATTGACCAACTCGGCAGGACGGCGAAACATCAAGCGCGTCTCGCGCACCAGCATCAGTACAAAGACATGACTCATACAGCGGCCTGCCCTAAATCAAGCTCACGAAAAGTTTCGGGAGTGTGTTGTATATAGTGGTGGGTGGTAAAAATCACCATACCGCCGTTTTCACAATGCTGCGCCAAGTGCCGCTCAAGCTGCGCTACCGCTTGCTTATCCAGCGCGGTAAAGGGCTCATCTAAAATCCACAATGCCGGCGCATCTAAATATAAACGCGCTAAACCCACTCGACGCTGCTGCCCTGCCGACAAGGTATAACAAGGTACATCTTCAAAACCTGCTAAGCCCACCGCTGCCAACGCTTGCCAAATTTGCTCGCGTGTTGCGCCGTGATGCAACGCGGCTAACCACATTAAATTTTCTTCAGCAGTCAGCAAACCTTTAATCCCAGCAGCATGCCCCAGCCATAATAAATTAGCCGCCAGTTCATTGCGCTGTTGATGAATACTCACGCCTTTGATCAGTACATCACCTGCGGTCGGACGCATCAAACCCGCCATTAAACGTAATAGGCTGGTTTTTCCGCTACCATTAGGACCACTGACCTGCAGCATATCCTTGGGCTGGACACTCACATGCAGATGCTCAAATAGCAGCCGCCAGTCACGCTCGCAGGCTAAGTCAACAATTTCAAGATAAGCTTCAGACACAAACACGCCGCCTTGCGAAAAAGTTTCAAGTCAATTTCCCAGAGCAGCTATACTGCCCTGCAGCGACTCCTATAAGTCGCGATTATACACAGCTGTGATCTGCACGCGGCAGGCATTTACAAAGCATTTACAATAGGTTGCATCGAAATGGCCAGTGAAATACCTTCAGCCCGCCCTTCCCCTAGCATCCCCAGCCTGCAACGTCCGGCAGCGCCAGCCGCTAACTCTATTTTGCAACTGCAAGGCAGTCTACCTGCCCAACTGAAAATTGGCGACTCGGCGCAAGCACAAGTCATCGCTTTGCGTGAAAGCAATCAATCATTCCAAGTATTGCTGCGCTTATCACTGACAAACGGCGAACAACGCACCGTTGAAGTGCAAAGCAGCCAACCTTTAGCCACTGGCAACACCCTTAATGTAACGGCATTATCAGCGCAGCAACTGGTCTTTAGCTTAATTTCAGCCAGTAAAGTCGCAGTTGCTACACGTATTGATACTGCATTACTGCCGCCCGGCACCTTACTTGAAGGCAAAGTCACCCATGTTGAACCCAGCCCCCAAGGCGGCTTCAAGATTACCGTTAGCGTGTCCAATAACGCTGCAGCAGGTCAACAGCTGCAAATAGACAGTCCTAAATCACTGCCACTCAACAGCGTACTTAATGCTCGCGTTGACGGCGCTCAGCAACTGACCTTTCAACCCCTGAATGTGCGTCTTGAGCCTTTAGCGATTAACCAAGAATTGCAAAAACAGTTCAACCAACAAGGCTCTTTAGGCCAGCTATTCAAAGGCCTGGATACAATATCGCCTGACAGTTTATCCAGCGATACACACAAAGCAATTAAACAACTGCTGAGCGGCCTGCCTGAACTCAGTCAATTATCAGACCCTAAAAAACTGGCACACAGCTTACTCAACAGTGGTGCGCAGCTAGAAAGTCGCTTACTCAGCGGTGCTCTAGACCCAGCCAATCAAGATATTAAAGCCAGCTTACTGCGTTTAATCGCGCAACTTGCTCCGATGCTACCCAATAGCAATCCGACTCTAGCAGCATCACAAAGCGCCTTATTATCGCAAGCACTACCTGGTTTATTGCGCGACCAACTGTTAGGCAACACTCAAACGCAATTGCGTGAACAAGCCATGCGTTTCCCCCTGCCTACGCGTGTTTTGCAAAGCTTGGACAACCCCAACGATCTAGGCTCACTGTTGCGCTTAGCTGCAGCGGCAGTATCACGCTTACAAACTCACCAACTGTCCAGCTTAGGTCAAACTCACACCACCAGCGAAGGCACGCAAGTTACAGTGTGGCAACTGGAAGTGCCGGCACGCGATCAGCAGCATATTGTGCCGCTACAAATTAAGTTTCAGCATGAGGAAGCCGCGCAAAAAAATTCAGACGAGTCCAGAATACCGATCTGGAAAGTTGACCTCAGCTTTGATTTGGAACCGCTTGGACCGCTACATATTCAAGCCAGCTTGCAAGGTTCGAGCATTTCTGGACAACTGTGGGCGCAACAGAGTGCAACAGCCGCATTGATTGATCAGGAGCTGAATCATTTCCGCGACCGCTTATTAGCTATCGGATTGACGGTAAAGGACCTAACATCTCACCAAGGCTCGCCCCCACAAGGTAATAAAACCACCTTACAGCAACGTTGGATTGATGATTTAGCATGAGCAAATCGACTGAACGCCAAGCCATTGCATTGAAATATGATGGCGAAAACGCCCCCAACCTAACGGCCAAAGGCAATGACGCACTAGCAGAAGAAATTCTGCAGATTGCCCGTGAAAATGATGTGCCTATTTATGAGAACGCAGACCTGGTGCGTCTGCTTGCCCGTCTTGAGCTGGGTGATGCCATCCCTGAATCGCTTTACCATACCGTCGCCGAGATCATCGCCTTTGCTTGGTACCTAAAGGGTAAAGCCCCCAAAGATTTTTATACCCGCAACCAGCACAGCGATCCTCCACTCTTATTATTGCAACCGCCATCCAAAGATGATGATAAAGACTGATACGCTTCCTAGCTGAACAAGCCTGCCAACGGTTGGTGCAGTCGCGCTGAATAATACATACCTGCATAACAAATCAAAGCTGCAACAAAAGCCAAGTAACGCACAGGCATTGTGTACTTGACTCGAAAAGCCAGCACGCCAAACAGCACATACAAGACCAACAGCAGTAATTTAACCTGCAACCACGCCGCCGCTAAAGGTGCAAAATCCAGACTGACTAACAATAAGAGTGCCGCCAACAATAAACCGCTATCCACTATATAGCTCAAGCGATTGATTCTGCGCTGTAAAGCTGTCTGGCCACTCACGGCTAAAACCCTGATACCTCGCAGCACAAACAAAGCTCCACTGAGCAAAGCCAAGCTGATATGGATATGTTTAATCACTAAATAGTGCTCAGCAAACATAAAACACAATCCCCAGACACAAAAAAGCCCCAATTAAGGGGCTTTTTCACTTGCAGGCTTTACTAGCCTTTGTATGGTGCGGACAGAGAGACTCGAACTCTCACACCTCGCGGCGCCAGAACCTAAATCTGGTGTGTCTACCAATTCCACCACGTCCGCTTGTTGCTCACGTATAACGCTTTATAAGCATTATATTTTCCAAATATGGGGTGGACGATGGGTCTCGAACCCACGACACCGGGAATCACAATCCCGTGCTCTACCGACTGAGCTACGCCCACCATATTGCGAACTGCATGTTACATACTATCTCACTCACTTACAAGCTTCACCTTAATGGTGCGCCCGGCAGGATTCGAACCTGCGACCACCCGCTTAGAAGGCGGGTGCTCTATCCGACTGAGCTACGGGCGCTTATTCTCGTTACCTATAATAAGCAACTGATTCTAAGCTCGATTACTGTTCAATGTGACTTGTCCAGCTTTCGTATCCAGCTCCAGGCTGTACCGGGTGAGCGGGGCGAATATTAAAGACATCCCTCGACCCTGTCAACTACTATTTTCAAAATAATCAAATAGACAGTCCTTTAAAACAAAATACTTACTGTGCATCTTTGCCCGACGCGGCCGGTCGTGCGAGAATAGCCCACATCTTTTCCACTAAAATCAGTATGGTTCATAACCTCATGACAGCACAATTGATTGACGGCAAACAGATTGCCGCAGATATTCGACTCACTATCGCCCAACAGGTACAAGAGCGTCTGAGCCAAGGCCAACGCGCTCCTGGCTTAGCCGTTATTTTAGTGGGTAATGATCCAGCGTCTGAAGTGTATGTTGCACACAAGCGTAAAGACTGCGAACAAGTGGGCTTTGAATCTAAAGCCTATGACTTACCTGCAACCACTACACAAGACGAGCTGCTGAACTTAATTGACAGGCTTAATGCTGACAATACGATAGATGGCATTCTGGTGCAGCTGCCGCTGCCCGCTCACCTTGATTCATCATTGCTGCTTGAGCGTATCGACCCCCATAAAGATGTCGACGGTTTCCACCCGTATAACATTGGTCGCTTAGCTCAACGTATGCCGCTACTGCGCTCATGCACGCCTAAAGGCATTATCACCCTGCTGGCTCACACAGATATCGACCTGCACGGTTTAGACGCAGTGATTGTCGGCGCATCCAATATTGTTGGACGCCCCATGGCACTGGAATTACTACTAGCGGGTTGCACTACCACTATTACACACCGTTTCACTAACAATCTAGAAGAGCATGTACGCCGTGCTGACTTGGTTATAGTGGCTGTGGGTATTCCTAATCTAGTCAAAGGCGAATGGATCAAGCCCGGCGCGATCGTTATCGACGTGGGTATTAACCGCCAAGCTGACGGTCGATTAGTCGGTGATGTGGGTTTTGAAGAAGCCATCAAGCGCGCAGCTTGGATCACCCCAGTTCCAGGCGGTGTTGGCCCAATGACTCGCGCTAGCTTATTGGAAAACACCCTACAAGCCTACGAGCACAATGCGAAAAAAGCTTAAT
>DASRNZ010000034.1:0-19989 GCA_035647155.1 Thiopseudomonas sp. | reverse complement strand
GGCAGTTCATCACGAAACTCAACGTCGTGCGCCACTTTATAGCGAGTTAAGTTGCTGCGCATATGTGCGATCACTTCTTCTTTGCTTAAGCTTTGACCCGGTCGTACTACGACAAAGACTTTAATCGCTTCGCCGGATTTTTCGCAGGGAACGCCAATGGCGGCCGACTGCAATACGCTGGGTAAGGTTGCCAAGACATCTTCGATTTCATTGGGGAAAACGTTAAAGCCTGAGATTAAAATCATATCTTTTTTGCGATCAACAATACGGATATAACCATCGTCTTGAATAATCGCGATATCACCGGTGCGCAGCCAGCCTTCGGCGTCCAGCACCTCTTGTGTGTCCTCCACGCGCATCCAATAGCCTTTCATCACCTGCGGGCCTTTCACACATAGCTCACCGGATTCACCCAAGGGCAGTTCATTGCCATCGTCATCAATCACTTTGCAGAGCGTGGATGCTACGGGAATGCCAATGGTGCCCAGTTGGATATTTTGAATCGGATTCACTGTGGCGATCGGGCTGGTTTCCGTCATGCCGTAGCCTTCACAAATCGGCGTGCCGGTGACCTCAACCCAGCGTTCGGCGGTGGCAATTTGCAGTGCCATGCCGCCGGAGATGGTCAGTTTGAGTTTAGAAAAATCTAAGCTGCGAAATTTCTCGTTATTGCACAAGGCCACAAAGAGCGTATTCAGCCCCACAAAACCGGTAAAGGGATGCTTTTTCATATCTTTGAGCATGCTGTTCACATCGCGTGGATTGGTGATCAGCAAGTTGTTATTACCGGTCATCATCATCGCCATGCAATGAAAGGTAAAAGCATAAATATGATAGAGCGGCAGCGGCGCAACAATAGTTTCAGTGCCGTGCCCGAGGTTGGAGGCCATCAAGGCTTGAGCTTGCAGCATATTGGCAATGAGATTGCGGTGGGTGAGCATCGCGCCTTTAGCAACCCCAGTGGTGCCGCCAGTGTATTGCAATACGGCAACATCATTACCATCAGGATCAGTATTGCGCGCCGCTTTTTTACGACCCAGTGCCAGTGCGTCATTGAGTTTCAGTGAATTAGGAATATGGAAGGCTGGGACCATTTTCTTCACGTACTTGACCACGTTATTGATCACAAAACGCTTTAAGGGCGGTAAGAAATCAGCCACTTCGGTCATTATCACTGTTTTTATTTCAGTGTTAGGTACCACAATTTCAGCTAAATGGCCCATATTGGCTAGGCAGACTAAAGCTTTAGCGCCTGAGTCGTTGAACTGATATTCCATCTCGCGTGCGGTATACAGCGGGTTGGTATTGACCACCACTAAGCCGGCACGAATCGCACCAAAAACCACCACAGGGTATTGCAGCACATTGGGCAATTGTACGGCAATGCGATCGCCGGGTTGCAGGTCGGTGTAGTTTTGCAACCAAGCGGCAAAGTCACCTGACATGCGGTACAGGTCAGCGTAGGTGATGGTTGTACCTAGATTAGTAAATGCAGGTTTGTCAGCAAAACGCTGGCAGGATGCTTTTAATACCGCTTGAATATTGGGGTATTCATCGGGGTTGATTTCGGTGGGAATACCTTCAGGGTATTTGTCCTTCCAGAAGTTTTCGTTCATGCAAGTCAACTCCAAAGCCATAGCTCTTGTTGCTGGGTAAAAGTATTGAATAAGAGCGCATTATCCATGGATAATGCCGTGACAGATAGACGCCAGCGCCTGCTGAGGGTACCTGCTTGTGATCGAGTAGCCTGTTTAAAAGTCACGCAATTACCTGCTCTTGTCAACTGTCTTACGCCAAGCATTATGTAAATGATAGGTTTTGCTGTGTTCTTATTGTTTAGCAAACGACCTGAGATTAGCAGCTTTATAAATGCTCGACTAGGACAAAAGATGCCTTTCCAGTCACATTTTGAATTATTACTTTGTTTTGGTTCTTGCTTGGCGGGATGTATGACGCTGTAACTCCCAAAAAAACAGGATAGGCATTACAATGGCCTGTATGCCCGCACCAAGGAGGAGGCCAGCATGCACCATCAAGCCTTTTGGTTAACCGCTAATGATGAGTCTCAGCTGTATGTGAATCACTGGTCCAGTGAGGGGCAGCCGCGCGCTATTGTGATGATTGCCCACGGTATGGCTGAACACAGTCAACGTTATGCGCGCTTTGCGCAGACTTTGGCGGCGCAGGGCATCTCAGTCTTTGCCTTGGATCAGCGCGGTCACGGTCATACCGCAAGCCACGGCACGCTGGGCTATTTTGCTGATCAGCAGGGCTGGAACTTGGTGGTGAATGATCTCAGTTGCCTCAATCACCATATTCGGATGCTTTACCCGCAGACACCGATTTTTTTATTGGGTCATAGCATGGGCAGTTACATCGCTATCACCTATTTAATGCAGCACAGTTGCAGCATGCAGGGCGCTATTTTATCCGGCTCTAATTACTTACAAACCTCGTTGCGCTACCGCACTGCGATGGCGTTGGCGCGTTTTGAACGCTGGCGCTTAGGTGCGAAAGGGCGCAGTCAGCTCTTGGATACTGTGGTTTTTTATCCCTATCAGCGTGCGATTAAGGCGCGCCGCACCGATTGGGACTGGCTGACGCGTGACTCGCAACAGGTGGATGCGTATATTGCTGATCCTTTATGCGGTTTTACCTGTACCACGCAGTTATGGCTGGATATGTTAGGTGGTTTACAGCATGTCACGCCGCTGCAGAATCTGGTGCAAATTGATAATGATTTGCCGCTGCTGATTATTGGCGGTGATGCTGATCCAATTAACCATGGTCATCGTTTAATTGATTTGGCCAATGCGTTGCGTGAGTCCGGTAATCGAGCCGTAGATATTCGAATATATGAGCAAGCACGCCATGAAGTGCTGCAAGAAACTAACCATGCTGAAGTGACAGCAGATATTATGCACTGGCTGGATGCGGCATTAGCCAGTCAGCGCGCTATAATCCCTGACATTACACCTACAGATTGATTTGGAGAATCCCATGACACAAAGCACAAGTATCCCGTACGACAGTCTAGACGTTGGCCAGAAAGCCACATTCAGTAAGCTGGTGACAGAGCATGACATTATGTTGTTTGCCAGTATGTCGGGCGACCGTAATCCGGTGCATCTGGATGCCGAGTTTGCTGCGGGTACCATGTTTAGAGAGCGTATTGCTCACGGTATGTTTAGCGGTGCGCTGATCAGTGCGGCGGTCGCCTGTGAATTACCAGGACCAGGTACGATTTACTTAGGTCAGCAAATGGAATTTAAATTGCCGGTGAAGTTGAATGATGAATTGACCGTGCAATTGGAAATTCTGGAGAAATTACCGAAATTTCGTGTGCGTATTATGACCCGTGTGGTCAATCAGCGTGATGAGATTGTCGTAGATGGTGAAGCCTTGATTATCGCGCCACGCAAAGCACAAACTGTTGAATTAGCAGAGTTGCCTGCCTTTGTCGCGCAATAAGTCTTTAGCGCTTGAGTCTCGTGCAGTGGGGTGATCTGACGCTGCCTCTGATCGTGGATCACTCTGGATCGAGAGGCAGGTCATTCGCCAGCTTAAACGGGGTTTGGACACTCAATGTAGTGGTGTTCGATATTAAAGCGTGCCGCCAGCCATTCACCTAGCGCTTGTACACCGTAGCGTTCGGTGGCGTGGTGGCCGGCAGCGAAGAAGCTGATGCCGTTTTCTTGCGCTTCATGAAAGGTGCGCTCTGACACTTCGCCGGTTATAAAGGCGTCAGCTCCTGCGCTAATGGCCTGGTCGAGATAACCTTGTGCCGCACCGGTACACCAGGCCACACGTTTGATCGGTTGCTGATGATCAATCACTAAAGGTGCGCGATCTAAGGCTTTCTCAATACGAGCGGCAAATTCATCAGCCGATAGGGCCGTCTGTAAATCACCGATTAAACCGACATTGCGCGGGTTATCGGGTTCGAGTGGGCCGGTTACTGTGATGCCCAAGCGTTGCGCCAGTTGTACGTTATTACCTACTTCGGGGTGTACGTCGAGCGGAAGATGGTAGGCCAGTAGATTTATATCATGGGCGAGTAAGGCTTTAATACGGCGCTGTTTCATGCCAACAATAGGTTGATCTTCACCTTTCCAAAAATAGCCGTGATGCACTAAAATGGCATCGGCTTGCAGTTCAATCGCCGCGTCAATTAAGGCTTGGCTGGCAGTCACGCCGCTGACGATGCGTTTAATTTGAGTTTTACCTTCCACCTGTAAACCATTGGGGCAGTAATCGCTGATGGCGCTGACGTTGAGAAACTGCTCGATGTCGTGCAGAAGTAGAGTGCGGTCAACAGACATAATTATTCCTTAAGAGTCATGGGCGGTACTTTAATCGTGGAGTGCATTCTATAATGCGGATTCTAAGTACGAGTTAAACAGGATTTGCGGCAAAATGCATATCTATGCGCTGTATGTGAATATGGGTTTGAGTGATTCGTTATTTAATATTTTGTGATTATTGTTGAATTGGAATGCGTTATGCAAAGATTCTTTAAAATTTATGGTTGGCCATTGGTGGTGGGTTTGCTGGTGGCATTATTGTTGATCGAGCGTTTTCCGCATTGGGTGGGTTTGCCCAGTATTGATTTTCATGTGCAGCAGGCACCGGCTGCCCGTCGTTCAGGCGGTGCTGCGCCGGCATCCTATGCTGATGCGGTGAATCACGCTTCGCCTGCAGTAGCGAATCTGTATACGGCGAAATTGGTCAGTAAGCTGCAGCATCCATTGCATGATGATCCAGCATTTAAGCAGTTTTATGGTGATAACTTGCCGCAGCAAAAGCGTATGGAGTCCAGCTTAGGTTCTGCAGTGCTGATGAGTAAAGAAGGTTATTTGCTAACCAATAACCATGTCACTGCCGGTGCTGATCAGATTGTGGTGGCGCTCAAAGATGGGCGTGAGACGCTGGCGCGGGTGATTGGCAGTGATCCTGAGACAGATTTAGCCGTATTAAAAATTGATTTGCCTGATTTGCCCGCCATTACTTTAGGGCGTTCGGATTCGATTCGTACCGGTGATGTGGTGTTGGCCATTGGTAATCCGTTTGGGGTCGGGCAGACAGTGACCATGGGCATTATCAGTGCCACCGGGCGTAATCAGTTGGGTCTCAATACCTATGAAGATTTTATTCAAACTGATGCGGCGATTAATCCGGGTAACTCCGGTGGTGCCTTAGTGGATGCGCAGGGCAATTTATTAGGTATTAATACCGCTATTTTTTCACGCTCAGGCGGCTCGCAAGGCATTGGTTTTGCTATTCCGGTCAAGTTAGCGCTGGATGTGATGCGTTCGATTGTTGAGCATGGGCAGGTGGTGCGCGGTTGGCTAGGGCTGGAAGTGCAAGCATTAACACCGGAGTTGGCGGAGTCCTTTGGTTTACTCAATAGTCCTGGTGTGTTGGTGGCGGGTGTTTACCGTGATGGTCCAGCGGCGAAAGCAGGTTTGCAGCCGGGTGATATTATTCTGAAAATTGCCGATAAAGATGCACAGGATGGGCGCACTTCAATGAATCAAGTGGCGTTGATGCAACCGGGTGCGACGGTGGATATTACCGTGCTACGCAATGGTCAGGCGCTGACGGTCACGGCTGATATTGGTGTGCGGCCACCGTCGGACTAAGTGCTTTGCTATAAAATAAGTACAAAAAAAGGAGCCGCATTGGGCTCCTTTTTATTATCTGCAACTTAGCGCTTCAGGCCGTAACCTTTAAATAATGTGCTGGGGTCGCCTTCGCCCTTTTACGCATAGTCGCGGGGTGGCTCAGCAGGCGTGTCAAATTCACTGTCTTTTGGTGCTTTAATGCGCTCGCGTGGCTGTGAGTCATCTGCCAGACTGGCCAGTAAACGTTCACGCGACACTTCATCCAGTGCCAGACGCTCAGCGCCTGCAGAGAGATGCTGGTGCACATCTTGATAATTTTGTGTCAGTTTTTTCACTAATGATGCTGTGGTGTTAAAATGCGTGACAACCTCACCTTGATAGCTGTCAAAACGCTCTTGGAGTTCATCCAATTGATCTTGAGTTTTGCCAGGTGCGGTACGTTGCAATACGCGTGCTAAAATAACACCAATAATAATCCCACCGACTAAGGTGAGAGCTAGGATTAACCAAACGGGGAGTGACTGTTCCACAAGACTTCCTCTTTAAACGGCTTTATTTTATTTACGTTAACCACTTCTGCCTGTTCTGTACAGCGTTGAGCAGGCACCCATAAGTGACAGTATCTGCTTTATTGCTCATATTTGCCACTAGACGAATTTACCCCAATAGGGGTCACGGAGTCCTTTTTGTTTATGCGTGAGAATCCTGTTCTGATCAATGGCCCTGTTGGTGCGCTAGAAGGCTTGCACTTGCCGCTGGCTGATGCGCGAGGCATTGCACTAGTTTGCCATCCAAACCCCAGCCAAGGCGGCACCATGCTCAATAAAGTGGTGTCGACCTTGCAGCGCACTGCGCGTGATAGTGGTTTAGCCACCTTGCGCTTTAATTATCGCGGTGCGGGTAAAAGCGCCGGTGAGCATGATATGAATAGCGGTGAAGTGGATGATGCCCAAGCTGCGTTGACGTGGCTGCAAGAGCAACACCCTGGTTTACCCATCTATTTACTGGGTTTTTCTTTTGGTGGCTTTGTTGCTGGCAGTCTATCGGGGCGCTTAGAGCAGTCTGGTATTGCTGTGCAGCAACTGTATTTAGTCGCGCCGGCGGTGATGCGCTTTCAGGCAGAGCACCCTTTGTGCAGTTATTGTAAGCTCACTGTTATACAGCCTGAAGACGATGAAGTGATTGACCCTGAGTTGGTCTATCAGTGGTCTGCTGCATTAACTCAGCCACATGAGCTGCTAAAAGTGGCAGAATGTGGGCACTTTTTCCATGGCCGACTGCCCGAGCTGAAACAGCTGGTTGCCGAACGCCTTTAATTTTTAATATTGATTGAGTGATTATGAGCACGCGAGTTTTAACTGGAATTACCACCACAGGTACGCCGCACTTAGGTAACTATGCTGGCGCGATTCGTCCGGCTATTGCGGCCAGCCAAGTCGATAATGTTGAGTCGTTTTACTTTTTGGCCGACTATCATGCGCTGATTAAGTGCGATGATCCGGCCCGTATTCAGCGTTCGCGCTTAGAGATCGCCGCCACGTGGCTGGCGGGTGGTTTAGACACTGAGCGCGCTACTTTTTATCGTCAGTCGGATATTCCAGAAATCACTGAACTGACGTGGCTGTTGACCTGTGTGGCGTCCAAGGGCTTGCTCAATCGTGCGCATGCCTATAAAGCTTCGGTGGATCAAAACGAAGCGGCGGGTATGGATCCAGATGCCGGTATCACTATGGGGTTATTCAGTTACCCGGTATTGATGGCTGCCGATATTTTAATCTTTAACGCCAATAAAGTACCTGTCGGTCGTGATCAGGTGCAGCATGTTGAAATGGCCCGTGATATTGGTCAGCGTTTTAACCACTTATTTGGCAAAGGTAAAGAGCTGTTTGCCATGCCAGAAGCGGTGATCGAAGAAGATGTCGCCACCTTGCCTGGTTTAGATGGCCGTAAGATGTCGAAAAGTTACGACAATACCATCCCGCTATTCTCATCCAGCAAAGAGCTGAAAAGCGCTATTTCGCGAATTGTCACTGACTCTAAACTGCCTGGTGAAGCGAAAGATCCGGATAGCTCGCACTTGTTTACTCTCTACCAAGCCTTCTCGACGCGTGCCGAGCAAATCGGTATGCGTGCTGATTTAGAAGCGGGTCTGGCGTGGGGTGAAGCCAAGCAGCGCTTATTTGCTTTGTTGGATGAGCAGTTGGCTGAGCCACGTGAGCGTTACCATGGGTTTATGGCGCAACCCGATAAGATGGAAGAGATCTTGCAAGCTGGCGCAGTTAAAGCGCGCAAAGTGGCAACGCCATTCTTGCAAGAGCTGCGTGAGGCTGTGGGTCTACGTAGCTTTGCGGTGCAAGGTGCGGATCTCACCAGCAGTAAGAAAAAAGCCAAGAAGGCCAGCCGTGTGGTGAGCTTTAGGGATGATGAGGGTTTTCGCTTTCGTATCCTCAGTAGTAAGGGCGAGGATTTACTCCTGTCTAAAGCCTTTGCTGATGGCCGTGGTGCAGGTATGGCATCTAAGCATGTACAAAGCGCACAGGACGACTTAGATGTCCGTCAAGTGGATCAGCAGCTGAGTATCTGGTTTGAAGGCGAATGCATCGCGCAAAGCCAGCAGTACAGCAGCGATGAGTTATGCGCTGAGGCGTTAGCCGAGTTACGCGCAGCCTTGGCCAGCGATAGCTAGATCGGTTGCTTTGATCGGGCTTTGTAGGGGCTGCGCTGCAGCCATCGCAGGCATGGCCAGCTCTTACGGTAGGGCGCTTGTGCGTTATGGTCATGTGCGGGTTTGCTGGCGGTGTCTGTGGGCTTTTGTAGGAGCTTGCCATGCATGCGACTGCGGTCTAGCCCGCTGTACATAGGTCGCAGGCATGGCCGGCTCTTACGGTAGGACGCTTGTGCGTACGGTCATGTGCAGGATGCTGGCGGTGTCTGTGAGCTTTTGTATGGGCTGCGCTGCAGCCATCGCAGGCATGGCCAGCTCTTACGGTAGGACGCTTGTGCGTACGGTCATGTGCGGGTTTGCTGGCGGTGTCTGTGAGCTTTTGCTGGCGCTGTCTGTGAGCTTTTGTAGGAGCTTGCCATGCATGCGACTGCGGCCTAGCCTGCTGTACATAGGTCGCAGGCATGGCCAGCTCTTACGGTAGGGCGTTTATGCGTATGGTCATGTGCGGGTTTGCTGGTGGTGTCTGTGAGCTTTTGTAGGAGCTTGCCATGCATGCGACTGCGGTCTAGTTTGCTGTACATAGGTTGCAGGCATGCTCAGTCCTTGCGGGATAAAAGCTTTGTATCGCGCATAAAAAAACGGAGCCTAGGCTCCGTTTTTGTTGTAGTGCTGGGGTGTTTTATGATCCCATTTGTTTTTCTTTGATTTCTGCTAATGTTTTGCAGTCGATGCACATTGTTGCTGTTGGGCGTGCTTCGAGACGGCGAATGCCGATTTCTACGCCGCAAGTATCACACCAGCCGTAGTCGTCTTCTTTAATCAGTTCGATGGTTTCATCGATTTTCTTAATCAGCTTACGTTCACGGTCACGTGTACGCAGCTCAATGCTAAACTCTTCTTCTTGACTGGCACGGTCTGCTGGATCTGGGAAGTTTGCCGCTTCGTCCTTCATATGGGTGACGGTGCGACCCACTTCTTCCAGTAATTCCTGTTTCCAGATATGTAGAAGGTTAGTGAAGTGAGCGCGCATATTTTCGCTCATATACTCTTCGTCCTTAGCTAACTCATAAGGAACGAAAGCATTGTCTAATTGGCTGCTTTGTTTTTCTGTAGTCTTGGGCATAGGTCCGCCTCTCAAACGCGCTAAATCACTGCGTAATAAGCGTTAATCACTTCTCTGAATAACTGCCTCTACGCTCACAAGCGGGCGAACATACCAGAATGCAAAGTAAAACGCCAGCTTATTTAAAAAATAGGCTGGCGTTTTTTCTGCGGTTGAGCTGGCTAATGGATTAAGATTCTGGCTCGACCAATCTACCGTGTAAGGTGAAAGGTTTGGCTTCTTCGATCAACACATCAACGAACTGGCCGATCAGTGCTGGGTTATTGCTGCGGAAGTAGACAATGCGGTTGTTTTCGTTACGACCTTGCAGTAAGCCCGGATCTTTTTTCGCATAGTCGTTGACCAGAATACGTTGCACGGTGTTGGCCATGCGGCGCGTATGAGCAAAGCCTTGCTGCTGCAGGCGGTGTTGTAGGCGGCCAAGGCGCTCCTTGATTACTTCCTCAGGGGTGTCATCGTGCAGCTCAGCAGCGGGCGTACCGGGGCGCGGGCTGTAGATAAAGGAATAGGAGAAGTCAAAGTCGACATCAGCCACTAACTGCAGGGTTTGCTCAAAGTCTTTTTCAGTTTCGCCGGGGAAGCCGACGATAAAATCAGAGCTGATTAAAATATCTGGCACAGCAGCTTTAAGCTTACGAATACGTGATTTGTATTCTAGGGTAGTATGGTTGCGTTTCATCGCTGACAAGATACGGTCAGAGCCCGATTGCACAGGTAGGTGCAGGTATTTAGCCAGTTTAGGGATATTGGCGTGCGCATCAATCAGTGAGTCGGAGAACTCCAGCGGGTGCGAGGTCATATAGCGAATGCGGTCGATGCCGTCGATTTCAGCTACAAGACGAATCAGTTCAGCAAAGTCAGCAATATCACCGTTACCCGTATCACCACGGTAACCGTTAACGTTTTGCCCGAGTAGGGTGACTTCACGCACGCCATGGTCTGCTAAATGCTGGATTTCTTTCAGCACATCTTTCAGTGGACGGCTGACTTCTTCACCGCGCGTATAAGGAACTACACAAAAACTGCAGTATTTGCTGCAGCCTTCCATGACCGAGACATAGGCGGTTGGGCCATCGATGCGCGGCTCGGGTAAGCGGTCGAATTTTTCAATCTCAGGGAAGGACACGTCCACCTGAGCTTTGCCGGTGTTGCGTGCGGCATCAATCATTTCAGGTAAACGGTGCAGAGTTTGTGGGCCAAAGACCACATCGACATAGGGTGCACGTTCGCGTAACGCCTTACCTTCTTGGCTAGCAACACAGCCGCCAACGGTAATCATTAGGTCAGGATTGGCCAGCTTCAGTTCGCGCCAACGACCCAGTTGCGAATAGACCTTGTCTTGTGCGCGTTCGCGGATGGAGCAAGTATTGAGGACAATGATATCCGCCTCGGCTGCATCTTTGGTGGTCTCTATGGCTTGATGTTCGCCCAGTAAATCCACCATGCGCGAGCTGTCATACTCGTTCATTTGGCAGCCGTGGGTTTCGATGTACAATTTTTTAGCCATAAGATAACGCGCCTACAAGTAACTACATTAGCCGCATATTATGGAAGACCCGCGAGACAGGCGCAAACCTATTTGCATATTGAACTGTCAGTCGATGTTGCATGGGTGTGTTTTACGCTGTTGAGAAGGCCTGGGTGAGGGCGATTTTGATGAGCTACTCACAGCTAAAGTAACCGAGAATGTGCGCTGCACTTGCTCAAGCAAGCCCTAACGTTCAGGCAAAAAAAAGGATGCCGTGTAGGGCATCCTTTTGTGTCACAGGTACAGATTAAGCGTTTGGCTTAGTCTCATCCTGCTCGGCAGCAGGGGCGTTGTCTTTGTGTGACTCGGGCTCCTGTTGTGCTGCTGTTTTGTGGTGTGCGGCGGCTGCATCTTCTGCAGTGGCGCTTGGCACCTTGGCTTGATCAGCAACCTTGTAGGTCGCGTGGTCTTCGCTGCGCACTTGGGGCGTATCAGTCGCTTGTGCGTTATCAGCGGGTTTTTTATCAGCGTAGCTTGATGGGCTGTCTGCTGTCGGCAATTGAGCCGGTGCAGGCGCTTGTGTCACAGCTGGCGCAGTCACTGTGGGTTCAGTCTGTGCAACTTTGGCAGCAGTTGTTGTTTCAGGCTGTGCCGGTTGAGCTGATTCTGCTTTTGCTTCAGTCGCTTTGACTTCAGGTGCTTTTGGCGCTGATGCTTTAGCAGCTTCTGCTTCACGCGCTAAGCGCTCTAAACGACGACGCTCACGCGGGTCGTTTGCGGCACGGCCAGCAGGACGCGCTGGTGTTTGTGGTTTCTCTGCAGTTTTAGGCTTGGCCGGTGCTTGAGCAGCAGGTTCAGCTTTAACTGGGGCAGGAGCGGGTTTAGCTGCAGGTTCAGCTTTAACTGGGGCAGGAGCAGGTTTAGCTGCAGGTTCAGCTTTAACTGGAGCCGGAGCAGGTTTAGCAGCTACTGGAGTGGCTGGTTTAACCGATTCTGCGGCCTGTTCTGCAGGTTTTTCTGCAGAAGTAGGCTTAACAGTTGGTGCTGCTTCTGCTTTTTCAGCAACTGGCGCTGCTGCAGGTTTAACCGCTTCTTTAGGTTCGCTCGTTGGTGCTTTCACAGGCTCAGAAATTTGCATCAAAGGCTGCTCAGCAGGTAAGCCGGCTACTTGTACAGGATCAATCGTAGAAACAGCGCCGCGACTGGCTGCAGCATTGTGTGCAAGCTCAGGCTTAGCAGGTGCCGCTTGGGCTTCAACAACAGTGGGTTTGGCCGCTTGTGTTGTTTCCGGCTTGTGCTCTGCAGCAGGCTTAACATCAGTAGCGCTGTCAGCTTGAGTGACTGTCTCAACCTTTTTATCGGTTGCTTCAGCGACTGCATCGGCTGCTGGTGCATCCGTCTTAGCTGCATCGTTCTCAAGGTTATCAGTGCTGTTATCACCTTCTACTTGCTGACGCTCACGACGATTGCTGCGACGACGTTGACCGCGTGAACGACGACGAGGTGTCTGTCCATCAGCATTGGCGTTATTGTCGTCTTGCTCGTCATTTTTCTCAGGCAAGTTCGCATCCAGCTCTTCCTTTGGCGCTTCTTCAGCAGCTTTAGGGTGCGGTGTACGCTCTTGGCGCTCAGGACGAATCGGGCGCTCATCAGTTTGACGGTTATCGCGTGGAGCACGGGTTGAACGTGACTTCTCTTCCTCGGCGACCGGCTCTGCTGGGGTGTTACGCGCATTGCGCAGCTCTGGTGTATCCAGCGCAGGACGTAGTTCGCGGGTTGGACGCTCGTTACGTTCGTTGCGATCAGTACGCTCAGTGCGTGCTGGACGTTCTTCACGAGTTTCGCGTGGTGCACGTTCACGACGATTGTCACTGCTCTTAGTATCGCGCTCATGGCGATTTGAAGTGTCACGTTGGTTCGTGTTGTTGTCACGCGTGCTGGTGGTGTTATCACGTTGATTGTTGTCGCGCTCAGCAGTGTTATTGCGTGCGTTATCACGTGGTTTACGTTCTTCATCGCGGTTGGTGCGTGGACGACGATTTTGCGATTGATTGCGATCGTTGCTGCGCTCATTGTTGCGCGGGGTCGCTGGACGTTCAGGCTGCGCAGGCTTTTTCGGCTGTTCAGCAGGTGCTTCTTCGCTAGCAAATAAGCTGACCAGTGATTTCACTAGACCTTTAAACAAGCTCGGCTGTGCTTTAGCTACAACGGGCTTGGCTACTACAGGTACAGGAGCAGCGGCAGCAGGGGTATGCGCTGGAGGTGCAACACGCTCAGCACTGCTGGTTTTCACTGCAGCTTCTTCGCGTACTAATGAGCGAGTTGCGCTCACGGGTTGAATTTCTTCAGTTTCTTCTGGAGCCATTTCGTAACTGGACTGGCCTGACAGTGCTTCTGGGCTGTCATCACGCAAGCGCATCACTTCAAAGTGCGGTGTTTCTAAGCTTTCATCCGGTAGGATAAAGATGCGAACACGGGTACGCAGTTCAATTTTAGTAATGGCATTACGTTTTTCGTTTAATAAGAAGGCCGCTACTTGGAAAGGCACACGTGCACGCACTTCAGCGGTACGGTCTTTCAGTGCTTCTTCTTCGATTAAGCGCAGAATCGCTAGTGATAGTGACTCAACGTCGCGGATAATGCCTTGGCCGTTACAGCGAGGGCAGACCATGCCGCTGGTTTCACCCAGTGATGGACGCAGACGCTGACGTGACATTTCCAACAAGCCAAAGCGTGAAATACGACCCACTTGCACACGTGCACGGTCCGCTTCCAGGCATTCGCGCATACGTTCTTCAACAGCGCGTTGGTTTTTGGCTGGTGTCATATCGATAAAGTCGATAACGATCAGGCCGCCGATATCACGCAAACGCAATTGGCGGGCGATTTCTTCAGCCGCTTCGAGGTTGGTTTGCAGTGCAGTTTCTTCGATGTCGCTGCCTTTAGTAGCGCGCGCCGAGTTAATATCGATTGAAACTAAAGCTTCAGTGGGGTCAATCACCAGTGCGCCGCCGGAAGGCAATTTCACTTCACGTTGGAACGCCGTTTCGATTTGGCTTTCGATTTGGAAGCGGTTAAACAGAGGTACGCTGTCTTGGTAGAGTTTGATTTTGTTGGCGTATTGCGGCATCACCTGACGAATAAAGCTTAAGGCTTCTTCTTGGGCATCGACGCTATCAATCAATACTTCGCCGATATCTTGGCGTAAGTAGTCGCGAATTGCGCGGATAATCACGTTACTTTCTTGATAAATCAAGAATGGCGCGCTGCGGCCTTCGGCTGCTTCTTTAATCGCAGTCCACAACTGTACTAGATAGTCGAGGTCCCACTGCAGTTCTTCACTGTTACGGCCTAAACCGGCAGTACGCACGATTAAACCCATATCAGCAGGAGCGTTCAGACCATTCAGCGCTTCACGTAATTCATTGCGTTCTTCGCCTTCAATACGACGTGAAATACCGCCGGCACGCGGGTTGTTGGGCATCAGCACCATATAACGGCCAGCGAGGCTGATAAAGGTGGTCAGGGCTGCGCCTTTGTTGCCGCGCTCTTCTTTTTCAACTTGTACGATAACTTCCTGACCTTCGGTCAAGACGTCGCGGATATTAACGCGGCCGTTGCCTTCAGTCTTTTTGAAGTATTCGCGGGAGATTTCTTTCAGGGGCAGAAAACCGTGACGCTCTGAGCCAAAATCAACAAAAGCTGCTTCTAGGCTAGGCTCTACGCGGGTAATACGACCTTTGTAGATGTTGGATTTCTTTTGTTCGCGGGCGCCAGACTCGATATCGAGGTCAAATAAGCGTTGTCCGTCTACGAGTGCAACACGCAACTCTTCAGGTTGAGTGGCGTTGATTAGCATTCTTTTCATGAGTTACCAATATATTCCGTGTTCACGGATCACTCAATTGGCACACGCGACAAATTGGGTCGGTGTTGGGGTCGCGCAGTTAAAAAATAACCGTGTCTAGCGATCAAAGGTCATAAGCCGATATCGCGACAGCGTCTCCAGTAGGCTGCAGTGTAAAAGTCGCTTGCAGCGCATGTGTTCAGGAGGAGGAATCAGGTATAAGCCGCGGACGTGATAAAACGTCTAAATCAAAGCATGTGGCTACGCGCGCTTATCAACTGTGCATCTCCACCCTTCACGTTTCCCTAGGTTGAGTCGGGTGCCGCTCGTTGTGTTCGTGAGCGGGTTTATAAAAATGCGATCGCAATTAGGCGAGCGCGGATTATGTTTCTATACACTTTTAGCTAAGTCGTGTGTTGCTTAGCGAGGTGTTTGTGACCTGTAATAATGTTGTAACCAGATTGTCGGCTGACGTTTTGTTTTAAATTCTTTTAGCGTGAGCTTGAATCTGACTGCTTTATGCAGCCGACTGAATATAGCAGCAAGTGGGCTTTTCTTCAATGAATAAGTCGGTGCTGACTTGCATCGTGCATCAGGTTTTATATAGATTTTGGCGAGTGATGCCAGCATCTTGCAGGCTGTTAGGGATATTGTACGTATTCACGCCTCATTCACGCTGATTTTTTCCTCAAGGTCGTTCCGCAGTGCTCCTGAGATCAGTGTATAGGCTGCAATGCCAAGGTCGCAGGCATGGCCAGCTCTTACGTTTAGGAGTCCAGAAAAGGGGTGCGCTCCATCCTTACGTTTAGGAGTCCAAGAAAGGGGTGCGCTCCATCTTACGTTTAGCTGTCCAAAAAAGGGGGCGCTCTAAGTGTTTCTGCGGTTGATTTATGGTCTGGAATCTTGTGTTGTGTTCACCGGTAGGAGCAGGCCATGCCTGCGACTGCTGCTTATCCGTCTTACACATGCCCATAAAACGCATGCAGTCTGGCAATCACGCAGTGCTCCTGGGATCAGTGTATAGGCTGGAATGCCAAGGTCGCAGGCATGGCCAGCTCTTACGTTTAGGAGTCCAAGAAAGGGGTGCGCTCCACCTTACGTTTAGCTGTCCAAAAAAGGGGGCGCTCTAAGTGTTTCTGCGGTTGATTTATGGTCTGGAATCTTGCGTTGTGTTCACCGGTAGGAGCAGGCCATGCCTGCGACTGCTGCTTATCCGCCTTACACATGCTCATAAAATGCATGCAGTCTGGCAGTCATGCAGTCTCCTGAAATCAGTGTATAGGCTGGAATGCCAAGGTCGCAGGCATGGCCAGCTCTTACGTTTAGGAGTCCAGAAAAAGGGGTGCGCTCCATCCTTACGTTTAGGAGTCCAGAAAAGGGGTGCGCTCCATCCTTACGTTTAGGAGTCCAAGAAAGGGGTGCGCTCCATCCTTACGTTTAGGTGTCCAAGAAAGGGATGCACTCCAGCGGCGGTTTGTTGATAACATTGTGCGATTGATTGTTAGTTACTTTTTTTGGGTGTGTAGGTTTATGACGAAGATGGATTCGCAGACAGCGACGGGAGTGCAGTTGCTGGAGGTGTCGGCGGGGCTGGAAGGGCAGCGCATTGATAATTTTTTATTGGCGCGCTTAAAGGGTGTGCCGAAAACCATGATTTATCGTATTTTGCGTAAAGGCGAAGTGCGCGTTAATAAAGGTCGGATTAAACCCGATTACCGCATTAAAGAAGGCGATATCGTCCGCGTACCACCGATGCGCATGACCCAAGCCGATGAGCCAGCGCCCTTAGCTAAAGGTCTGCTCGATCGTCTTGAAGCAGCCATTGTCTATGAAGATAAAGGCCTGATTGTGCTGAATAAACCCGCTGGTATCGCGGTACATGGCGGTAGCGGCTTAACGTATGGCGTGATTGAAGCCTTTCGGCAGATGCGCCCGATCTGTAAAGAGATTGAGCTGGTGCACCGTCTCGACCGCGATACTTCGGGGCTACTGATGATTGCGAAAAAACGCAGCATGTTGCGTCATTTACATGAAGCCTTTCGCGAGGACACTGTGGATAAACGTTATATGGCGTTAGTACGTGGACGTTGGCCAGCATCGCGTAAACAAGTGGATGCACCGCTGCAAAAAAGTAATGTGCGTTCCGGTGAGCGACTGGTTGAAGTGAATCCTGAGGGTAAAGACGCGCTGACCCTATTTAAGGTGATACGCCGCTTTGACGATTACGCCACCATGCTTGAAGCCAGTCCGATTACTGGACGTACCCACCAAATTCGTGTGCATGCTTTATATGCAGGGCATGCGATTGCTGGCGATACCAAGTACGGCGATGAAGATTTCAGTAAAGAAATACGCGAGCTGGGTGGTAAGCGTTTATTTTTGCATGCCAGTGATTTGAAATTCACTTTGCCTGATGGTGAAGTTGTTCGAGTGCATGCCGATCCTGATGAGCAGTGGAAAGGCGTGATTGAGCAGTTGGTAGAATAACCGCCCTACAATAATGTGCTGGTATTCAGATTGGTTTTGTAAGCGATATAGAGGAGAGTGAGTTGAGCGGTCTTAAGGTATTGATTTTTGATTGGGATGGCACCCTAGTGGATTCGATTATGCGCATTATTGAGGCGATGCATTTTGCCTCAGATAGCTGCGGCGTGCCGCGTTGCACCGACGATGAAGTGCGCAGCATTATTGGTCTGGCGATGCCACAAGTCTATGGTGTGTTGTATCCGGAAGCCGATGATGAAGCCCTAAAAAAACGCTTTATCCGTGCCTACAGTGATCGCTATATTGCCCTTGAAGAAACTCCCTCCGCTTTTTATCCTGGCGTCCTTGATGCATTGGACAGCTACCGCAGCGCAGGTTATCAACTGGCCGTCGCTACCGGTAAAAGCCGCCGAGGACTGCATCGGGTTTTAACCGGACACCGGATGCTGGATTATTTTGATATCACCCGCTGCGCCGATGAAACTCTTAGCAAACCTGACCCTCTGATGTTGCATGAGATTTTAAAACACTGCTCATCCACACCTGAGCAAGCTATTATGGTGGGTGATTCGCCATTTGATTTACGTATGGCCAATAATGCCAAGATGCCCAGTGTTGCAGTCAGTTATGGCGCACAACCACTGAGCGTATTGCAGCGCGAGCGCCCAGTGTTGGCCATTGACCATTTCTCTGAGTTAACCACTTGGTTGCAACAGCAGCCGGGCACTCTGATTTAAGGGCAGTACAGCATGAGCGACAACACTGGCAAGCGCCCAAGCGACCCTTGGACCGACGATAGCTATTTAGAAAAAACCGAACAACGCTCAAAGGAGCCTGTAATGACCGACAATAACGTCGATAACAAAACATGGAAGTTGCTTGAAAAAGCAGTGTTAGCCAGCGTCAGCGAACAGCGTCGTGCGCGCCGTTGGGGGATCTTTTTCAAAACCCTGACATTTGCCTATTTAATGAGCATGCTGTATTTCTTTTCACCCTTAAGCGATAGCAACAAAAGTATGTCCAGTGGCGCACATACGGCGCTGATTGAAGTGCGCGGTATGATTGCCGAGCAAGAAAGCGCCAGTGCCGACAATATTGTTAGCGCTTTACGCCATGCGTTTGATGATAAAAATACCAAAGGCATTGTGCTGCGCATTAATAGCCCCGGCGGCAGTCCTGTGCAGTCGGGTTATATTTACGATGAAATACGTCGCCTGCGAGTTTTACATCCCAATACCAAGGTGTATGCCGTGATCAGCGATCTGGGTGCGTCCGGTGCTTACTATATTGCCAGTGCTGCCGATGAGATCTATGCTGATAAATCCAGTTTAGTCGGTTCCATTGGTGTGACTGCAGCGGGCTTTGGCTTTGTTGGCACGATGGAAATGCTCGGCGTAGATCGCCGTTTATATACCTCGGGCGAACATAAAGCTTTTCTAGATCCATTCCAGCCACAAAACGCTGCTGAAACCGAATTTTGGCAAACGGTGCTGAACACCACACACAAACAGTTTATCGCCAGCGTTAAACAAGGCCGTGGCGACCGTCTTAAAGATGCTGAGCATCCAGAGCTGTTTTCAGGTTTAGTTTGGACCGGCGAACAAGCCTTAGAATTAGGCTTGGTTGATGCGCTGGGTAACAGCAGTTATGTGGCACGTGAAGTGATTGGTCATGAAAGATTTGTTGACTTCACTCTCGAAGATTCGCCTTTTGATCGCTTTGCCAAGAAGTTCGGTGCCAGCGTGGCTGATCGTATCGCTATTATGGCCGGCTTTAATGGGCCGCAATTGCGTTAAGTTGATAAAATAGAGCTCGATCAGCGTCTTTGTTGAGTCGAAGGCGCTGATTGAGTTTGAATGATTCCACTAAGCTGCTATTCAACAGTGCCAACCCAAGTGCTGCGCTCGTTGGCATGCAAAGCAGCTTACTCAGTCGCTAAGAGGACTGTCATAGTGGCTTTTATACTTGAATTCTGGACACTGCCTGCGGTTTAAATCTGTAGGCAGGCAGCATTTTAGAGAAATATTAAAAAGTCAGTACTTTATTGCTATGAGCGACCAGTTCGGCCAGTTCTTGCATTGTCGAAGATTCTGCACCGTCAAAATACGGATGGTTTTTATAGATGCCGCAACGTGCCATGCACGTGCCGCACACTTTGACCGATACGCCTTTGCTAATTAAGTCCTTGAGCATCTGCGATAGATCTTGGTCATAGCCTTCAGGTGGTAAACACACATCACGTGCTAAATCCACCGAGTCATTCATTAAGAAAATATGCACCTTTTGTTTATTTTCTGTGAGTTGACCAGCCAAGCGTAAAGCATTCCATGTTACATCTGTGTTGTCGTAGGGTTCGCGGTTGAAAATAATTAAAATAGACATCAGTGAATACCTTTGCTGGTTTGTTTATGTTTGATCCTACCTTTTTTTTAAATGTTTGAAAGGGGTAGAGTGTCGCGCTTGTGGGTTGAGAAGATTTCTGTATCGTCCCAAAATCATGGCCAGTAACTCGCGCAAAGTATTTTTAGTGCAGCCCTTGAAAAGGCGCAATACAGACCCATCTATTAGGTAAGCAAGCAAAAAACGCCGTCGAGTGATTGTTGCAGAGATGCATGATTAATCGACAAATGATAGTTTTTAGCGTAGTATGTTTGTTCTGTCACCTAGTAAGTGAACACAGATCGGGGCCGATTAGGATTCGACGCTGGTTGCGAAACTTTAGGTGCATGCCGAGTTGGTAACAGAACTCGTAAATCCACTGTTGCAACTTTCATAGTT
>DASRNZ010000033.1:0-3715 GCA_035647155.1 Thiopseudomonas sp. | reverse complement strand
GTGGCTGTAGTTGCCAGCCCCAGATCAATACCGATACGGTCTTGGCCTGCGGGTGTTGTGGCTTCTACGTCAACCACCACGTTGAAGTACCAGCGGCCACGGGCATCTTCGTTGAAGCTGCCTGATCTGAATTTATACTGGCTGAGGCCATAGCTATCCCACACGCTAAAGTAGTAGCCGTTGTGATAGACCTGTCCATTTTTCCACTGGGCAGCAGCGGTATTAACAGGAATCCAGCCCAGTGAGCGCCTGACACCGCCCGACTTACGCCAGTTTAGTCGGGCTTTTTTGAACTGCTTGCGGCGCACAGTGTACTCAACCGCAACACGCTGCACAGTCTGGCTGTGCAAGCCTAAGTCTTTTCCCGCTCCGTTGGTATATTTTTGAATATCATACGCAGACAAAAACACGCCACGCTCTTTGATTGAGCGCTGGCTTAACTCATTCACAAAGTTCCAAGCAAAGTTCACCGACCGTGCCATATTATTGAGCAGTGGAATGTGCTTGTCTTTCACTCGAACTTTGAGCGTTTTAGTGTGCCTATTCATGCTGTATACAATACCAGTGCTGTACGTTAAACCCAAGGGAAAGCTATGCTTACCGCGCTATCCATCCCCGCACTAAAAGTACGGGGCATTTCGCGCAAAACTGGTAATACTTGCATCTTCAACACTCCCTTGATGATCGGCTGCAGCTTACTTCTTAGTCTGCGTGTCACGCCAGGTTAAATAGATGCGCAGATCAAATTCATACTGATGATACTCGGGCAACATATGCTGGCATAGCTGATAAAAGGCTTTGTTATGGTCTTTTTCACGTAAATGCGCCAATTCATGCACGACGATCATCTGCAAAAACTCCGGCGGTGTATCGCGAAATAATGAGGCAATACGAATTTCTTTTTTCGCCGTGAGCTTACTGCCCTGCACTCGCGAAATAGCAGTGTGCAAACCTAAAGCATGGCGCAGCACATCGAGCTTGCTGTCATACAGCACCTTGTCGATATTGGGCGAGTTGCGCAGATATTGCTGCTTAAGGTCAGTGGTGAACTGATACAAGGCTTTATCACTTTGTACGCTATGGCGCTCAGAATAACGTTGCTGCCAATAAGTACCGAGCTTATCTTGCGCCAATAAGTTGCGTACTTGGGCTTGTAAGTCTGGCGCATAGGCCGCTAAATATTTCAGCTCAGGCATTGTTCACCTGTTCCTCTTAATATCATCAATGAAAAACGCTAAACTGAGCCTTTTAAACTCGGGTATAGCGCGCTTATGAAGGCTCCACGCATCACCTTAGATCAATGGAAAACCTTACAAGCCGTGATTGATCATGGTGGTTTCGCCCAAGCAGCACAAGCGCTGCACTGCTCACAATCATCGGTCAGCTACAATATTGCACGCATGCAAGAACAACTGTGCATGCCATTATTGCGCATCGAAGGCCGCAAAGCTGTACTGACAGCCACCGGCGAAGTGCTGTTACGGCGGTCACGGCAATTAACCGCCGATGCAGCGCAGTTAGAAAGTTTAGCGCAACAGATTCAAGAAGGTTGGGAAGCAGAAGTGCGCTTAGTTGTGGATGCGGCTTATCCTAGTCAAAAAATCGTCCAAGCCCTGCAAGCATTTAAGCCGCTCAGTCGTGGCTGTCGGGTTTTATTACGCGAAGAAGTGTTGTCTGGCACAGAAGAAGTGCTGCATGATGGCGCGGCAGATATTGCCCTAAGTGCCGTTAAGATTGTGGGTTACTTACCCATTGAACTGGGCACCATTCCCTTTATTGCTGTTGCGCACCAGCACCATCCACTGCATCAATTACAGCGCACGCTGACCGCGCATGATTTATGTGCTCATATGCAAGTTGTGGTGCGCGATTCAGGCAGACGCCAACCACGTGATACTGGCTGGCTGGGTGCAGAGCAGCGCTGGACAGTGGCCAGTGTTGCCACCTCAGCTGAATTTATTCGCGCGGGACTCGGCTTTGCTTGGTTGCCTGAGCATATTATTGCTGCAGATTTAGCCAGTGGTGTGCTGAAACAGTTACCGTTAGAGACCAGCAGTAGTCGTCACGAGCCTTTTTTCTTATACAGCCATAAAGATAAGCCGCTGGGAAAAGCGGCTAAAATTTTAATTGATTGTCTTCAAGCCAGTGCCGTGCCTTTTAATGACAACGGCACTGACTCATAGTCAATTACTGACGCACACCTTCAACCGCCAAGGTCAGCTCAACGCTTTCTGAAGCAGGGCCTAAGTTGGCTTTAATCCCAAAGTCCGCTAACTGCAGGGTGGTTGTGCCTTCAAAACCGGCACGGTAGCCGCCCCAGGGGTCTTCACCTTCACCAATAAAATTAGCGTTAATCACCACTGCTTTGGTTACGCCATTGAGGGTTAAATCACCAGTAATATCGGCAGTACCTTCACCGGTACTCACCACTCCGGTCGAAGCAAAGGTCGCCTTCGGGTGCTTACTGGTATTTAAAAAATCAGCACTGCGCAAATGTTTATCACGCTCAGCATGGTTACTGTCGAGGCTGGCGGTGCGCAAGGTGACATTCACCTTACTGGCTTCGGGCTGTTCTGCGTCATAGCTAAAGGTGCCATCAAAATCTTTAAAGGTGCCGTAGAGCCAGCTGTAACCGAGGTGACTGATTTTAAAATTAACAAAGGCGTGCTGCCCTTCTTGGTCAATTACATAATCAGCTGCCAGCGCAGCACCGCTGCTTAAAACCGCACCTAACATTAGTGCAGCAAGGGTCTTCTTAATCATTGTATTACCTCAATAAATTCGATAGATCAGCAATTATTGCTTAGGCGCACGGCCCAGCATGCGTTTCAGCGTGTCATCACGATCAATCACATGGTGCTTAAGCGCAGCTAAGCCATGCAACACCGCCAAAACAATCAACCCCCATGCCACATACAGATGGATAGCGCCGGCAATATCAGCTTGATTGGGCAACCCTGAGAGCATGGCTGGGATCTCAAACAAGCCAAAAACACTGACGCCACGGCCGTCCGCTGTTGAAATCAGATAACCCGATAACAGCACCGTAAAAATCCCAAGATACAGTAACCCGTGGCCTAAACGACTCAGTAAACGCACACTCGGCGAGTGACTGCTGAGCGGTGCTGGTGTTGGCGTCAACACACGCCACAGCACACGCAACAACATCAACACAAATACCGTCACGCCAATGCTTTTATGCAAAGCCGGCGCGGTGCGATACCACTCACTGTAATAGGTCAGACCCGTCATCCACAGGCCCAAGCCAAACAAAGCAAACACCGCCACAGCCGCCAACCAATGGATCGCGACACTGACTAAACCATACTGATTCGAAGAATTACGCCATTGCATGTAAACACTCTTATGTTGTTGATGACGACTATTGTAGTCGGATAATTATTGATAAAAAGCGCTAATTACTGCTGATAACTATCGGTTTTTTAGATCAATTGAGCTAGATAACGATAAACCCACCTTAATAATCTCGTAAAACGCTGTCAGAGAAAACGATTCAATACGAACTTAATAGAAAAACCACTCTCAAACCCATCTGAGCCTGTAAAGATTACTTGCAGAGGTATGACCAAGCTATTCTGATGATACCAATGAGTAAAAACCTCAGGCCTATCAATTAGTCTCACAGAAAGAGAAAATATCTTTAGTGCAGTTTGTTTGACCTAAATTAGGAAGGATAGCTATACTCATTTATTAC
>DASRNZ010000032.1:0-3026 GCA_035647155.1 Thiopseudomonas sp. | reverse complement strand
AAACAGAAGATGTATTGAGCATGGGGATGATAAAACATCCGTAAGCGATCTGCTTGACCCTAGCCATTTGGCTGGGCATGCTTTGCAGCAACCATTTCAACAGTATTGAGTAGACACAATGAAACCAGAAACGATTGCGCTTCATGTGGGTTATAAATCAGACCCAACCACTAAAGCGGCCGCGGTGCCGATTTACCAGACCACCTCCTATACGTTTGATGACACCCAACATGGTGCCGATCTGTTTAACCTGGCAGTGCCGGGCAACATCTATACCCGTATTACTAACCCAACTAACGATATTTTAGAGCAGCGTGTTGCAGCCTTAGAAGGTGGTGTGGCAGCGTTAGCCATGGCTTCTGGTATGGCAGCAATTACTGCAGCGATCCAGACCATTGCTGAGGCAGGCGATAATATTGTTTCCGTGGCCAAGCTCTACGGTGGTACTTACAACCTGTTTGCCCACACTTTGCCGCGTCAAGGGTTAGAGGTGCGTTTTGCGCCCCACGATGATCTCGCTGCGTTAGAAGCAATGATCGATGATAAAACCAAAGCGGTGTTCTGCGAAAGCATTGGTAACCCTGCGGGCAATATCGTTGATATGCAAGCCTTAGCCGATATTGCCCATCGCCATGGTGTGCCGTTAATTGTCGATAACACCGTTGCTTCACCTGCCTTATGGCGCCCTATTGAAAACGGCGCGGACATTGTTATTCAATCATTGACCAAATATATGGGCGGTCACGGCACCACCATTGCTGGCGCTATTATTGATTCCGGTAAGTTTCCCTGGGCTGAGCATAAAGAGCGCTTCCCACTGCTTAATACCCCAGATGTGTCTTACCACGGTGCGGTATATACCGAAAGCTTTGGCCCTGCAGCTTTTATTGCCCGCTGCCGCGTGGTTCCATTGCGCAATATGGGTGCAGCGCTGTCACCCTTTAACGCGTTTTTAATTATGCAGGGCATCGAAACATTGGCCTTGCGTATGGAGCGTCATTGTGAAAATGCACAAAAAGTTGCCGAGTTTTTAGAAGCCCACGAGCAAGTAGAGTGGGTGAACTATGCGGGCCTACCCAGCCACCCTGATCATGCATTGGCGCAGAAGTACATGGGTGGTAAAGCGTCGGGGATTTTAAGCTTCGGCATTAAGGGCGGCGAAAAGGCCGGCGCTAAATTTATTGATGCATTGCAGCTGTTGTATCGCTTAGTAAATATCGGTGATGCCAAGTCGTTGGCCTGTCATCCGGCCAGCACCACCCACCGTCAGCTGAATGAAGATGAAATGGTTAAGGCAGGCGTCAGTAAAGACTTAGTGCGCTTATCCATCGGCATTGAGCACATTGATGATATCTTAGCCGACCTAACCCAAGCGCTTGCTGCTGCAAAGTAATGCGCTACACCCACCGATGAGTGTGCCATTGGTGGGTGTTTTTAAAATTGATAAAAGGAAGGCACATCTATGCAACATATTATGGTTGCCCATGATTTAAGTGATAAAGCACAAATCGCTCTGCAGCGTGGCGTGCAGTTAGCTGAGCAGCACCAAGCGCGCTTGAGTGTTTTGCATGTGCTGGAAGATCACTTGCCTAAAGCAGTGGTCGAAAAGCAAATGTTAGTTGCCGATGCTTTAATGAACCAGCAGCTGCAAGACTGTAATGCTCAAGACACTCAAGTGCTGATTAAAATGGGGCGTCCAGCGCAAGCCATTGTCGCCGCGCAAAAAGCCCACAGTGTGGATTTTTTAGTGATGGGCGATCACCACCAAGATTCACCGGAGTATTTTTCCGGTACAACCTTAGAGCGTGTATTGCAGCGCAGTTTAGTGCCGGTGCTCTTGGCAGTGGAGACTGAAATTGATAAGTACAGCCGTGCTTTAGTACCGCTGGACTTTTCTTTGTGCGCCTGTAATGCCTTGCAACAGGTGTATAAGTTATTGCCACAGGCGGCCAGCATTCATGCCCTGCATGTGTTAGAAAAAGCAGAAGTGCATGGCGGTGATGATGCTGAGTTGGACTGGCAAAGCGCATTGTTTGATCAGCTGGTAATGGACGAAAAAGCAAAACTGCCAGAAGCTGGCCCACAAATCAGCCATGAATTACGCCAAGGTGAGCTGCACAATTGTTTGGCTCAAGTGATTGCTGAGCATAAGCCGCAGATCTTAGCTTTAGGTAAGCATGGGCGCGGCATCTTAGCTGATGCGTTGCTGGGCAGTTTGGCGCAATATTTTTTAGAAAACCCACCCTGTGATGTATTGGTGGTGAAATAATTCAAGTACTGCCTATTGTGCAGTGCAGGCATTAAAAGAAGCTGTTAAGCATCCGAGTAAAGGCTTTACGCAAAGCCTGCTCGGTAGCCTGCCCATATTGATCGCTGTTCACTGCATTGACGTTGCGCCAGATTAAGCGATCGCTTGCTGCATCAGTGAAAGACAGTTGCAGCTGTAAGGAGTAATGAATCGAGCTGCGCGGATAAATGGGCATGTGCATGGCGAATCCAGAATACCGGTAGCGGTCATGGAAAGGGTGTCCGTAACCATAGCCGTAATAAGCCGATGGATAGTGGTCATAAACCACCCTGTGGCTGCTGTGCTGAGTGCTCAATTGCACTTGCAACTCGCATTGTTCAAGAGTCTCTGCAGGACGTAATCCATACTGCTCGAGTTGCTCAGCTAAAATAGCTTGAGCGCTTTCGGGTTGCTGCTCTACGGTTAGTGTTTGCGGATGTGTTGCCCAACACCAGTAGCGGTAATCGTACGGAGTTTTGCTAGCCTTGCTGTTCGCTGGTAAATGCTTGGAAGTATGGGTGATCTGTGCGAGCGGCAGGCTTTCAGTTTGGTAGGGGTTATTGGTTTGGCAGCCCAGTAACAAAACCGGCAAGGCCATTGCATATAGATAGCGATACATAGCATACCTCCACAGAGGCTGAAGACAGTTGTATAGTCAAATTCAGTCTACTGCGATTGTGCGGGGCTGGCAAAGCCAGTGCAGATAACGGCCCAATCCTGCCAAAGCGGGGTGGCGGCG
>DASRNZ010000031.1:0-9318 GCA_035647155.1 Thiopseudomonas sp. | reverse complement strand
GTGTTGAGCCAACCACGAGGTTAAGCGCGAGAACTGGCCGGCATAAGGCTCTAAAAGATACTGACCACGGTTTTGCGCGCGTAGTTCGCCATTTTCACGCATAGAGATACCCAGATTAGCACCATCAAGTTTCTCTTCAATGCGTAACGGCTGGGCTAATATTGCCTCAACTTCAGCTTCATTAAGAACTTTATCATCACGTGGCATGCCCTCACCCAACCAATCAATATGCGGGGTGTGGGGAAAACGAAAAAAATCTGACATCTATTTACTCTCCGGGCATGGCAGGGGCTGGAACGTGCCGCTGCCTTGGAAACTTGTTTTTATAAAAGCGCTGCGCATCGGCAGCACACAAAAATTTAACTTTAATACCGTGCTCAGCTAAGGCCGGCCACCAATCAATCCACTTACAGTCTGCCGCTTGCAAAATAGTCGGTTTATCAGGGTGCGCATTGGCCACCGCCGGAAAAACACGGTCCGGCGGATCAAACTCATGCTGTAAGGCTTGATCGGGAAACTCAGCATAAATATCAATATCGGTTAAGGTCACGCTGACCATTTCAACCTGAGCTGGATTACCCATATTACGCAATAACCACTTTAAAAACACATCTCCCACACCACGCGGCGGGTTAATGCGGGTCTTATTTTGGTACTCATTTAATATAATAAACCCATCATCAATCACCACCACGCCATCGCTCTGTATCGCCTGCAAACGCTCAATACAGCTGGCAACACACTCAATCGACATATCATCATGCTGCTGATTTGCCACCAGTAACACATTGGTATCAATCACGACTTTAAGCATGCTCAGCATCTGCCTTAATCTGCTCACGTTTACGTTGCACTGCAGCCATAGCGCGGGCAGCAATATCCGTCATTTCATCACCAAACAGATTATCCGGCCAATGGGCAATTTCACCGTAGGTGTCTACATCTAAGGATTCAATCTGCGCTTGCGTTCCGGCACGACTGCAAAAGTACAAGGCTACATCCTTATGACTGATCACTCCTTCAGCTATACGTCTTTGTAACCTATTTAGAAAGTGTTCGGAGTGACTCTCGACAATGATTTGTACGTTACGCGGTTGACCGGCTTCTTGCGCCTGAGTGGCAGCAATCAATAGATCAGCTAAACCGGCTTGCACATGCGAGTGCAAATGGATTTCAGGCTGCTCTAACCACACGGTTGAATTGGGCTTGGCATAAAACACCTGCACAATCACCGGCAATAACTGCGAGATACCAAAGCCCAAATCAGCTAGATTCACTTCACAGGCATCAGCATGGTTTTTCAGTAGTGCTTGATATTGATCAGAACTGCCCGGTGCTAAACGGATATTAAAATCACTGGCCACGCCCATCTGCTGCAACCAATAAGCGATACCCTGCTCAAAGATCTGCTCTGGCTGACCTGCGGCAAACTGCAGTCTACGTTGCTCAGCATTGGCGGCTAAAATGGCTGCTACCACTGACTCACCGGAACGACCCACATCAGTCGGTGATTCGCCCGCCCAAGCATACTGGCGCTGAGGCGCAGCACGTAAGGCAGCCAGCGCGTTAATATCGGCGAGGACGCTTTCCGTCTGCTGCGCTAATGCGCTGATAAATTGCGCATCCAACTGCTCAGCCACAGGCAATTGATAAAAACGCTCAGGACTGACCGCATCTTTAAGCGCAATACTGTAACTCTGCGCTTGCGGCTGCAGAATCTGCACTTGCAACTCAGCACCTTGAGCGCTGTGATAGCTGACGCGCAACTGCTCTTGCTGCTGATGATAGGCGCTATAGCTAATGGCTTGCACTTCGGGCTGTTGCGCTTGGTCAGCGATGACACTGACCTGTAAACGCAACTGATCCACCACCATTTCAGCCTGCTGGCCTACATTTTTTAGCAACAACGGCTCTGCCAGTTGCCATTGCAGCTCAAAGGCTAACGGCTCAGTCAGCTGACCTTGGTGTAAATTCTGCGCAAAGGAGCCTAAATCAACCAAACTGTGCTCATCACCAAAATCAAGCGGCTGTGCTGCAGTGGACGCAGCACTTTGTTTAAGCGCCAGCAAGAGCTGACCTAAGCTGCTTTTGCCGACACTGTTCTCGCCAAAAAAAACCGTTAAGGGTGCAAGTTTAATCGCCCCAGTGTCCTGCCAAGCTTTAAAATTCTGAATCCGCCATGATGACAACATCAGTGCAATCTCCTTAACAGTGGACTAATAACCGCGTGCTAACCTGCTCAATCACAACAGCATCGCTGCGGCCCAACCAAAGGCTAAGAGTGGCAAGTTATAGTGAATGAAAGTTGGGACTACCGTATCCCAAATATGGCTGTGCTGCCCGTCCATATTTAAACCTGAGGTGGGCCCAAGGGTAGAATCTGAAGCAGGTGAACCGGCATCACCCAATGCACCTGCCGTGCCCACTAGACTGACAATCGCCAATGGACTGAAGCCCAACTGCAGCGCTAAGGGTACAAAAATCGCCGCGATAATCGGCACAGTGGAAAACGATGAACCAATACCCATAGTCACCAGTAAACCCACTAACAACATTAAGATCGCGCCTGTGGCTTTGCTATCACCCATGATATCCACCGATGAATCCACCAGCGTTTGGATTTGTCCGGTTTCACGCATCACCTCAGCAAAGCCCGATGCAGCAATCATAATAAAGCCAATCATGGCCATCATTTTCATGCCTTCGGTAAACAAATCATCTGACTCTTTCCAGCGCACCACACCGGATACGGAAAACACTACAAAACCGACCAGTGCGCCCACAATCATTGAATCCAGCCACAGTTGCACGACAAAGGCGGCAATCACCGCAGCACCGGCGGCTAATAAGCTTTTCGGAGTGTAGGTGGGGGTCGGGCTGTCATTCGCTGTTTCCGCCGGCAATTGATAGATTCGCTTTTTACGGTAGCTGAACAAAATCGCCACCAGCAAACCAAATAGCATGCCGGCCGCAGGAATCATCATCGCCTGCATCACGCTTAAACCAGTGATATCCACGCCACCTTTTTCAACGTTGGCCAGCAGCACTTCCTTGAGGAAGATCCCGCCAAAGCCCACCGGTAAAAACATATAGGGGGTAATCAAACCAAAAGTCAGCACACAAGCGACTAAACGGCGATCCAGCTGCATGCGACTCATCACATAAAGCAACGGCGGCACCAGCAATGGAATAAAGGCGATATGAATCGGCAGAATATTTTGCGAGGAAATCGCCGCGACCAAGAGCACCATAATCAGCATCCACTTGACCACTTGCGTGCCCTTGCCTTTTTGCTGACCGACCATGGTCAAAATCTTGCCCGCTAAGGCATGCGCTACGCCGGATTTACTAATGGCCACAGCAAACGCACCGAGTAAAGCATAAGACAGCGCTACCGTTGCACCGCCACCCAGACCTTTATGAAAGGCCGCTAAGGTGCTGTCCATACCTAAGCCACCGAGCAAACCACCCACGACCGCGCCGATAATTAACGACACCACCACATGCACGCGTAGCAAACTCAGCACTAGCATCAACGCTACTGCAACAACCACCGCATTCATTGCAACCCCCAAACACTGTAAAATCATTAGGTACGCTAGGTTGCGCACTGTTATCAGCCGCGCAGTTTACACAGCTCAAACTAAAAATGAACCGTGAATCAGCGCTAGAGTAAATGAATGCAAACTTACGCAAAAAGCTAAGTATTGCCTTTTGACTCTTTTCGCCAAGCAGCCTGCTAATATGCACACTGTATTTATACGATGCTGTACCTATTTTGCACAGCACTGGCTGTTTATCGCAGATAGAAATGGTATTGAAGTTTAAGGCGGCACGATGAAAGTGGTGGTATTAACTGGGCCTGAATCATCAGGCAAAAGCACGCTGAGCACAGCCTTAGCCGAACGCTTTAATGCGCCTTTAGTCAGTGAATATGTGCGCGAGTTTATTGAGCACGAACAACGCGACACCTGTTATGCGGATATCAGCACTATTGCTCAGCAACAATTGCACCGCGAGCTGGATGCCCGAGCGCAACGCCCGCCATTGTTGTTACTGGATACCCATTTACTCAGTAATAAGTTGTGGAGTGAGGTGTTGTTTAAGCAGAGTCCAGCCTGGCTTGAAACAGCGCTGCAAGAACAACACTACGATTTAATTGCCTTACTCAGCCCCGATGGTCTGCCGTGGCAGGAGGATGATCAGCGTTGCCAGCCTGATTTATCTGAGCGCCAGCAGTTTCACCAACAACTGGCCGACTGGCTGGAAAGCCATCAGCAACCGCTACTCTATGTAAACGGCAGCTGGCAAACACGTTATCAACAGTTAGAATCAGCTATAGAAAAACTATTGCAGGGTAATCCAGAAACGGATGCCGCCACTCCATTGACCGCACAGAGCACGCAACCATGACCAGCACACACGCCCACGACCCATTGCACGGCATCACTTTAGCCGTGATTCTCAATCGCTTAGTTGAACATTATGGCTGGGAAGAATTGGCCGAGCAGATACCGGTGAATTGTTTTAAAACCGATCCATCTGAGAAGTCATCATTGAAGTTTTTACGCAAAACCGAATGGGCGCGCACTAAGGTTGAAGCCTTATATATCAGAACCTTCCATTAAGAGTGTGATTCTGCAGCTTGCCGTGTTTAAACGTAAGAGCTGGCCATGCCTGCGACTGCTGCATCCCAGCCCTGTACATCCCACTCCGGCGCTATGATTTGCACCCTATGCTGTGTGTCTGCTGGCTTTCAGGTGTCTGCAAAGCCAAGGTCGCAGGCATGGCCTACTCCTACAAGAGCATGGTTTCTGCAGCTTAGCCATGTGCGATAAAAGTGTTATTTCTGTAGCTTAGCCGTGTTCAAACGTAAGAGCCTAATTTCTGCAGCTTGCCGTGTTTAAACGTAAGAGCTGGCTACTACAAGAGCGTGACTGTTGTCACTTAGCTATGTTCAGCCACAATATGCGTACCGGCCTGTCCTGACAGTAAGGCTAATGCCTCGGACAAACGACCAATGGCACTAAAACCACCAGATGCTGCAAAGCTGCAGGCCGCATTGATTTTTGGACCCATGGAACCGGCAGGCAAGTTCAACGCATCACTTTCAGCAATGGTTAAAGTTTCTAATGCTTTGGCGTCAGGGGTACCAAAATCTTGATATACCGCATCAACATCCGTGAGCAACAAGAGTGCATCAGCACCCAGTTGCTTGGCTAGAAAAGCACTGGACAGATCTTTATCAATCACTGCTTCAATGCCCTGCAGATTATTATCTGCATCACGTATGACAGGAATACCACCGCCACCATTACAGATCACTACTGCACCTTGCTCAACGAGCAGCTGCAATACATTGAGATCTGGAATATCTAAGGGTTTAGGTGAAGCCACCACACGACGCCATTTGTCGCCATCTTGAGCAATCTGCCAGCCTGACTTCGCCGCGCGCTGCTCAGCTTCTGCTTGAGTGTAAACGGGGCCAATATACTTAGTCGGCTTGGCAAACGCTGGGTCATTAAGATCAACTACAACTTGAGTGAGCAAGGTCACGATAGGACAGGTGTGCTTTAGCGCATTCTCCATCTCTTGCTCAATCAAATAACCAATCATCCCCGCGGTTTGCGCACCCAACACATCCAGTGGATAGCTATCACCTGGCGTATACGCATCATTTTGCAACGCCAACAAACCCACTTGCGGGCCATTACCATGGGTAATTACCAGCTGATGACCTGCTCGAACAATCTCTGCTAAAGCACGCGCTGCCACTTTGACATTCTCGCGTTGTACTTGCGCGGTCAGAGGCTGACCTCGCTGTAATAAGGCATTGCCGCCTAATGCTGCTACAACCAACATATGTATTATCCTAAAGTTGCCACCAATACGGCTTTAATGGTGTGCATACGGTTTTCTGCTTGATCAAACACAATCGACGCTGGACTTTCAAATACTTCGTCTGTCACTTCCATTGCATCAATACCAAAGTTTTTCTGAATCTCTTTACCCATAGTGGTTTCAGTGTTGTGAAACGCTGGCAAACAGTGCATAAATTTCACACGTGGATTGCCCGCTTTTGCCATCATTGCAGCATTCACTTGGTAAGGCATCAGCAACTCAATGCGCTCAGCCCATTTCTCTTGTGGCTCACCCATCGACACCCAAACATCGGTATAGACAAAATCGACACCTTTTACCGCGACATCGATATCATCAGTAATGGTAATACGCGCACCGGTCTTCTGAGCGATAGCCTGTGCATAATCTTGAACATCCTGATCGGGCTGGCACTCTTTCGGTGCACACAGACGCACATCCATACCCATTTGCGCACCGCCCACCAGCAAGCTATTACCCATGTTATTGGCGGTATCACCAACGAATACATAAGCAATCTCATGCAGTGGCTTGTCGCTGTGTTCTTGCATGGTCAGAAAATCGGCCAAGATTTGTGTCGGGTGAGAATCATCAGTTAAACCATTGTAAACCGGCACACCTGAATACTCAGCCAACTCATTGACAATCTCTTGACCAAAACCACGGTACTCAATCGCATCATAAACACGACCTAATACACGCGCTGTATCTTTGACCGACTCTTTGTGACCGATATGGTTACCAGTTGGACCTAAGTAGGTCACTTGGGCACCTTGATCCATAGCCGCGACTTCAAAACTGATACGGGTACGCGTCGAGTCTTTTTCAAAAATCAGCGCAATGTTTTTACCTTGCAGGCTTGGCTGCTCAGTTCCTGCGTACTTTGCTGCTTTAAGATCGGCAGATAACTTCAGTAAAAATCCGATTTCTTGAGGCGTGTAATCGCGCAACGTTAACAAGTTACGATTTTTAAGATTGAACGGCATGCATCTGCTCCTTGGTTAGCAGCTGGGTGAAAATATGTAGCAAAAAATTATATATTAAACAGCATCACGTACCGTTGGACAGCTCATGCAACGACCGCCCCCACGTCCACGCCCCAACTCAGCACCGGGAATGGATAACACCTCAATTCCTGCAGCGGCTAACGCGGCATTGGTATCATCATTTCGGTCATAACCAATGACGACACCAGGGCTAAGCGCCAATACATTGTTGCCATCATTCCACTGTTCGCGCTCGCGTTCAGCCGGATGATCACCACCTGTTGCCACGACTTCGAGTGAGGCATACCCCATCGCTTCAGCCACTACATCAAACATATGGCGTGAGTCTTGGGTGAAAATATGTGATTTTCCGCCTTTATCTGGGCGCAGATCATAGCAAATCATTTCATCGGCGACTTCAGTAAATGCAGTAACAATATTATCGCCGCAAAACGTGAACACTGTATCGAGGTGCATTGCCGCACGTGATTTAGGCATTTGACAGGCGATAACGCGATCAACACTGCCTTTAGCAAACAGTGCCCGCGCCAACTGACCGACCGCTTGCGGTGAGCTACGCTCGCCCATGCCGACTAAAACGGTACGATTGCCGATCGGCATAATATCGCCACCTTCCAACGTTGCCAGACCAAAGTCTTGTAGCGGATCGCCCCACAAGACTTCAACTTTTCCAGCAAATTTCGGGTGAAACTTATACACGCCTGCAGTCAATAATGTTTCTGGTTTGCGTGCTGTCCAATACATGGGGTTGAGCGTCACACCACCATAAATCCACGCGCTGTTATCGCGAGTAAACAAAAAGTTCGGCAAAGGCGGCAGTACAAAACCATACTGCCCCAGATGACTACCAAATAAACTGACTGGATTAAAAGGTAAATCGCCCACTTCCAGACCACCAATTAAATACTCTGAGAGCTTCTCGCCGGGCAACTCATCCATCCAAGCGCGCAGCTCAGACAGCATACCGACGCCGATCTCATTCCAGGTAATACGCTGATCGAGTATCCATTTGCGCCCCTCAGGTATCTCCAGCGTTTGTGCTAATAAATCATGGACATCCAATACTTCGATACCGCGTTCTTGCATAATCCGAACAAAAACATCGTGATCTTTTTGCGCTTGCTTGACCCAAAACACATCGTCAAATAATAACGCATCGCAATTCGACGGCGTTAAGCGACGATGGGCTAACCCTGGGCGACAGACAATCACCTGACGTAAGGTTCCCGTTTCAGAGTGCACACCTAAAGTTAATTCAGACATTATTCATTCCTTAACAAAAATATACACATTGAGTTGAATACAGCATGAGTTACCGGAAGCTTGACTGAAAATTTAAAAAAGCAAACTATGAGTAATATCACAGAGACAGCCCTATTTTGTATTTAGGCATCACACCCAGAGATTCAGAGATAAATAGCAGTAATATCGCTTTTGAGTAAAAAAGCTCTGTATCATTCGCCAGATTCAGCGAGGGCAAAAGATACAATCGCTGTCTAATTGGCTGTACTAGAATGCCGCAACTGTAGTATTGATACAGTGTATAAACTTTTACAGTGAGATAGATCATGCTAAAAAATAAAAATGCTGTAGTGACAGGTTCAACTTCAGGAATAGGTTTAGCCATAGCCCGTGGCTTAGCTGAGCAAGGCGCTAATGTCATGATTAACGGCCTCGGTAGCGCAGAAGATAATGAGGCAGTAAGAAAAACAATCGAAGATGATTTTGGTACCAAGGTGCTCTTTTCCCCCGCCAACATGCTTAAATCAGAGCAAATTGTCGCGATGATCGCACAAGCTGAAGAAGCTTTTGGTTCTGTGGATATTCTAGTGAACAACGCTGGTATCCAATTTGTCTCGCCAATCGAGGATTTCCCAGAGGATAAGTGGGATGCCATCATCGCTATCAACCTAACATCCGTCTTCCATACCATTAAAGCTGTAACGCCTGGCATGAAGAAACGTGGCTGGGGTCGTATTATCAACACAGCTTCGGCGCATGCGTTAGTCGCCTCACCTTATAAGTCGGCCTATGTTGCAGCCAAGCATGGCATTGCTGGTTTGACGAAAACGGTTGGTTTAGAGCTGGCTGAGTTTGGCACCACGGTCAATTCGATTGCTCCGGGTTATGTATGGACTCCGCTGGTCGAACAGCAAGTGGCTGATACCGCCAAAGCACGCGGAATTACCGAAGAACAAGTCATACAAGATGTGTTACTCAAAGCACAACCCACGAAAAAATTCGTTACTGTTGATCAAGTTGCTGCTGTTGCTGTATTTCTCTGTAGCGACCATGCCGCATCTATTACCGGTTCTACACTGCCTGTTGACGGTGGCTGGACTGCGCAATAATAGATTTGAACTCTCAGTTTTTATGAGTAAAAAACAATACATTTTAGCTGACCTATAAATATAACTATAAAGGCTGTCTC
>DASRNZ010000030.1:0-7756 GCA_035647155.1 Thiopseudomonas sp. | reverse complement strand
CAACGCCGAGCCACTTTAATTGCCCAGCGTAAAGACACCGGTACTGGCCCTGAGTATCACTTTGATATTCATATGCAAGGCGCTGAAGAAACAGTGTTTTTTGAAGTATAAAGGAGAGCCTGATGGCTAACCTTGTATCTTAAAAAGACGCGCTTGCAGAATATCTGCATAACGGCAATATGATTGCGACCGAGGGATTGACTCATTGAATCCCTCGCGCTGGTGAGTAAGGATTTCTATGAGTAACGCTTATATTTGTGACTAATTCACCTTTTCTATGCTTGTGTGCTGGAGATATCAGCCTAAACATGGGAAAGGTTTTGTTTTTTGTACCCTTGATTGAACTCAGTGCATTGCAGCGAGGCTTATATGCTAACTATTTCCCCCTTCGATTCAGCCCTTTATCACAGACTCTTATCCGATCAAGAAGCTGGCTGCTACCTCGGTGATCAGGCGCAGATTCGCGCTATGTTAGAGGTGGAAGCACAGTTAGCACTCGCGCAAGCCGATTGCGGGTTAATTCCTCAAGACGCAGCGCTGGCCATTGCTCAAGCCGCAGCCGAGATCAAGATTGATGCTGCCACTCTAGCAACCGATACCGGCAGCGCCGGTGTAGCTGTCCCTGCTTTAGTACAAGCATTAAAACAAAACTTACCCAAAGAATATGCACGCTGGGTGCACTTCGGTGCGACCAGTCAGGATATTGTTGATACAGCTTTAGTGCTCAACTGCCGTGAACTGCTTAAACTCTATGAAACACGCTTAAGTCAGGTCATTGAACAACTGCGTGAATTAGCAAACACACACCGCGACACTATAATTGCCGGGCGTACTCGCACTCAACAAGCAGTACCGATGAGTTTTGGTCTAAAAGTCGCGAACTGGCTGGCACCGCTATTGCGCCAGCAAGCACGTTTAAACGAATTAAAGCCGCGTCTATTAAAGCTGCAGCTGGCCGGTGCAGTTGGCACTCTCTCAGCCATGCAGGATCAGGCTGTAGCTATTTCTGAGAAGCTGGCCGTACGTCTCGATTTAGCCGTGAGCCATAATTGGCATACACAGCGCGACAGCGTCGTTGAGCTGGCTAACTGGCTGGCATTAACCACGGGCTTACTCGGTAAGATGGGCCAAGACTGGCTTCTACTGGGTCAAACTGAAGTGGGTGAACTGAGCTTTAGCAATGGCGGCGGCTCATCCACCATGCCGCAAAAATGCAACCCGGTCAGCGCTGAGTTGCTGGTGACTTTAGCCCGCCACAATGCTGGCCAAATCGGTCAAATGCATCAAGCTATGCTGCACGAACATGAGCGTAGCGGCAGTGGCTGGACGCTGGAATGGCTCGTCTTACCCACGATGCTGATGGCCACAGCCGTTGCTTTACACCACAGCAGCGATGCACTGGCGCATATCATCGTTAACACAGAAAAAATGCAAAGCAATCTAGGCCTCTACAACGGTGTGATTTACGCAGAAGCCGCCACCTTCGCTTTAGCTGAAAGCATGCCACGCGATCAAGCCAGCGCACTGGTAAAAGATGCCTGCTTACAAGCCTTAAGCGGCGAGCGCCATCTATTGGATTTAATCAAAGAACACAGCGGTATTGAGCTGGATTTAGCCCAATTACAAAAACGACTTTTAGCCGGCGGCGCAACCCAAGCGTGGCTTGATGATATATTGCAGGCAGCATGTAAGACTGCCATTTGATTTTTATCCAAGCCCACTGAGATGATGCAATAGAGCACACCTTGCTGCCAATACAAACGCAACACAGTCGACATTTATTAACCACATAGGTTTAGCATTAGGCTAAGCAAAGAGCCATGCATGTTAGCTATTGTATCCATTACCACTCCGATTTTCCTGCTGATTGCGATCGGGTATGCTGCTGTACGCTGGCGTATCTTGCCTCACGAGGCCATTCCCGGCCTAGGCCGTTTTGTGCTTTATTTTGCTATGCCAGGGCTGATTATTCACACACTCAGTTCGATGAAAATCGAAGAAGTAATAGATACCAGTTTTATTCTAGCCTATGGACTGGGCTCGTTACTGATGCTCGGCTTAGGCCTATTGATCAGCCTAAAACTATTTAAAGACGAGCCTGTACTAGCTTCGCTCAAAGCTATGGGCGTCTCCATGTCCAACACGCCCTACTTTGGTTTTCCGGTACTGTTACAAGTGGTTACTGGTAGCGCGGCGCAAGCCTTTTCTATGGCGCTGCTGGTTGAAACGCTGGTTATTATTCCGCTGTGCATGGCGCTCCTGGAGTTTACCTCATCGCGCAGTAAGGATATGTCTCTGGGTCGCGTTTTAATCCGCTTACATAAACGCATGCTACGCAACCCATTACTGATCGCGATTGTCATTGGTATGCTTATTTCAGCGCTCAACATCAATCTGCCTGACCCGATCAATACAACTTTAGAGATGCTTGGACGTTCATCAGCCACCATTGCCCTATTCGTTATTGGTGCATCTTTAGTGGGTAGCCCACTCAAAGGCAAACTCGGCGGCATCGCTCCTATTTTGATCGGTAAACTGGTCGCTCACCCAGTGATGGTGGTATTGCTTATTTGGCTACTACCACCATTCGACCCTCAGCTACAGCTAGCTGCCATACTACTCGCAGCAATGCCCATGATGAGTATCTACCCTATTTTCGGCAGCCAATATGGCTATAGAAACTTCACTGCCAGCACCCTGCTGCTGACCACTATCTGCGCATTCTTTACCATTTCAGCCCTATTAATGTTTATTCAGCACTAATTTTTATACGCAAGTGCAAGCCTTATCACATATCAAAAATGATATACGCAAGGTCTGAGTATTCATTATGACTCCCTCGCTGCTTGTTCTATATTCGTGATATGAGCAAGAAGTCTGTATACCTCGCTCAACGCATTAATATGCAACACGTACATACTGATAATTATAAAAATAGAGGTGAGCCCATGCATAAGCTATTAGCTTTGTCGTTAGCTGTCTTATTGAGTACCAGTGCAGCGCATGCTGCCGAATACAACCTACGCTTTTCGCATTTTTGGCCAGCAACCTCTGGCGTACACAAAGGTTTTGCAACTTGGGCTGATGCCTTAGAGTCTGCCTCAGAAGGACGTATTAAGGTTGATTTTTATCCCGCACAAACACTGACCAAAGCACCTAAAAGTTACGATGGTGTTAAAAAACGCATCACCGATGTGACTGCCACAGTGCAAGGCTATAACGCCAACCGTTTTCCTTTAACTCAAATTATGGAATTACCCGGTATGGCCGACTCAGCTGCGCATGGTTCTTGCGTACTGCAGTCTCTTTACGATGACGAGCTGATCGCTGACGAGTACAAAGATACCCAGGTCCTCTTTTTGTTTACCCATGGCCCAGGTTATTTGCATACGCGCGAAAAAGAAATTAAACACCCTAAAGATCTTGCCGGCTTAAAAATTCGCCGCCCAACTACAGTCGTAGCACAACTGCTAGAGTCACAAGGTGCGCAGCCCGTGGGTATGCCAGCACCCGAAACCTACCCTGCTCTGCAGCGCGGTATTCTCGATGGTGTCGCCTTTCCTTGGGAAGCGATGAAAGGTTTTCGTACCAACGAGCAAGCCCACTTCCATAACGAAATCAATCTCTACACCCTGTCGTTTGTCGTGGCCATGAACAAAAAACTCTATGAAAGCATGCCTGATGATCTCAAACTGATTATGCAGCAGCACTCTGGAATGGCATGGTCACAGCAACTTGCGCAAGTATTTGATGACCTGGACACAGCCGGTCGTGCTGAAGCCGTGGCTGCCAACCACTCGATTAGCGCACCAGATCATAATGCTTGGAAGCCCGTTTTTGAGCAAGCCACAGAAGACTACCTCGTTAAACTGGAAAAGCGCCGTTTGCCCGGCCGCAAGGTTTATCAGCGCGCTCTTGAATTGAGTGCTAGCTGCAAACGCTAAAGCTATAAGGAATATAAAAATGGGTGCTTTAACTCGGGTTGCAAACTCAATCGCCATGATGATGTACCGGCTCAGTGGTGTGCTGATATTTATAATGATGTTACTCATTGTTAGCGACGTCACTGTACGTACGCTGTTTTCACTCAGTGACGGTAGCATCGACTTAACCTTTACCGGTGGTATTGAGCTAGTCAATTTCAGCTTACTTTTCTCCATGCTCTTTGCCTTTCCTCATGCTGTGGATAAAGGACAAATTGTCGTAGATCTTTTTACTCAGCAAATGGACGCCTCACGCCTGCGCTTCTTTACCGGTGCCTACACCATCTGCTTTGGTTTTCTCGGTGGTGCCCTATGCTGGCGCTTTATTGAAGGCGGTATCTCAGCGGGTGAAAGCGGCGAGTTAACTCAAGACTTATTAATCCCCCTATCGGGCATCTATTATATTGGCGCGATTGCTTTGTCGATGCTGGCCGTACGCGGTCTTTTGACCGGTTACGCTACTATTTTTCACTACGAAGCACCTGTTGCTGATACACAGCCACACCAGGAGATGCAGTTATGACACCGGCCATTTTAGGATTATTATGCATCGCCGGCATGCTGATTATGATTGCGCTGCGCTGCCCTGTAGCATTGGCGATGGCACTCAGTGGCTTACTTGGCTTTGGCCTCATCGTCGCTTTTGAGCCTGCCTTTGCACTATTGGAAGCGGGCCCCTTTGAAACATTGAGCAACTACAGCTTTAGCCCCATTCCGATGTTCTTACTGATGGGGGTACTGGCGTCTAAAGCCAATATGTCGCAAGAGTTATTTACCGCAGCCCGCTCGCTGTTTGGCGGCTGGCGCGGTGGTATGGCCATTGCTGCAGTATCAGCCTGCGGTGCCTTCTCTGCTATTTCTGGCTCTTCAGTAGCGACTGCGGCCAGCATGTCACGCGTAGCCCTACCCGAAATGCGTAAGCACGGTTATGCCGACTCTTTGGCCACAGGTACGTTAGCAGCGGGTGGAACACTGGGAATTATTATTCCACCCAGTATTGCCCTACTGCTGTACGCACTGATCACCGAGCAATCGGTAGGCGATATGTTTATTGCCGGCCTGATTCCAGGCTTGCTAGGACTCGTACTCTACTGTGCAACCATTGCCTTGCTGGTCTACTTTTACCCGCACCTTGCTAAACCCGGTGTAGCAACCAGCTGGACACAAAAACTCAAAGATATGCGCGGCTTTCTGCCCTTTGCGGTAGTGTTTGCACTAATTATTGGTGGTATCTACGGTGGTCTGTTTACCCCCACAGAAGCAGCGGCGATCGGTGCGTTTATTACCTTAATTATTGCTGTGCTACGCGGCATGCGCTGGCAAGGATTGACTTCAGCGGTATCAGAGGCGCTAGCACTATCAGCAATGATCTTTTTTATGATTGTCGGTGCAGATATCTTTGGTTACTTCCTTTCCGTATCACGCATTTCATTCTTTCTTGTGGAACTGGTCGGCCAATTGCAGATGTCCCCTTACGCCGTACTCTTTGCTGTACTGGTGCTGTTTATTATCCTTGGTTGTGTGATGGACAGTTTAGCGATGCTATTACTGACCGTACCTGTGGTGATGCCGCTGATTCTTGATGCAGGCTTTGACCCAGTCTGGTTTGGCATCGTCGCTGTCGTTACGGTAGAGCTGGGCTTAATGACCCCACCAGTGGGTATGAATGTGTTTGTGATTAAAAGTGTGGCACCCGAAGTTCCAATCGGCCAAATCTACAAAGGGGTCTTTCCTTTTGTTCTATCGGATATTGTCAGGATCGCGCTGATTATTGCTTTCCCTACACTGGCTCTGGGATTACTGTAGATCATCCGTGATAGCCCGAGCACAAGAAACAGGGCTATCACGGACAACAAAAACAACAAGGAAACGCATATGACAACTTATAAAAAAAGAACTTCTAGCATGGCAAAAAACAAGACTAAAGCGGCAATCTACGCTACAGCCTTACTGGCTTTAGGCTCTTTAGCCAGCACCCCAGCTCTGGCTGTCAATGGTCATTACGTACCGGGAGTTGAAGGTATTAAAGGGGCATCTGTGCCGCCCCCTGGAACCTACTACCGTGGTTATGCGGTGCACTACGATATTGATAAGCTCACCACTAATAAAGGCAAGTCTGTACCAGGCAGCAATACCGGTAAAGTCACAGCATTAGCCAACCGTTTTATTCATATCACTGAGAAGAAATTTCTGGGTGCTGACTACGGCTTTGAAGCCATTATCCCAGTTCAGCACACTTCGTTGAATTTTAAAGCCGCTGGTATTGATGACTCCAAAACTGATCTGGGTGATATTTTTGTCGGCCCAGTCATCCTTGCATGGCACGGTCAGCAATGGGATAGCGTCTTCGCTTCAGGCTTGTGGTTTGATAACGCCAGCAGCTCAAAACCCGCCTCTGCAGGTTTAGGCTATAAAAGCCTGATGATCACCCTCGGTGGAACCTACTACTTTGATACGCCAAAAAGCTGGTCCTTCTCAGCGATTTCTCGCTATGAGATCAATGGCAATAAAAAAAGCTTAGATCAAGGCGATAGTTTTTTAGTGGAATGGGGTGCAGCCAAACGCTTGGATAACGGCATTGAGTTGGGCTTGATCGGCTATAACGGCTGGCAGCTGAATAATAACCAAGGCGAAGGTAACGCTAAAAAGCAAAAACATGCCTTGGGTGTTGAGACAGGCTATTTTTGGGGAGACCTCGGCTTTGGTGTCAGTGCAGCCTACCTGAATGAATACAAAACTAGAAACAGTACAGAAGGCGATATGTTCAGATTGCAACTTACTAAAGCATTCTAATTAGACCACAACGATTGAGCCGTTTTAATCATTACGGCTCAATCTTGCCTCAACAGTACTGCGCTGGTTCCAGCCAAGTACCACAACACTTCTCAGACTCATTTTCTATTCTACTCATCCAACTGGCTAATGCCTGCATGACGAAATGCATTCGGCGTACAACCTGTTAACCGCTTAAAAAATCTAGAAAAATACGCCTGCTCACTAAAGCCTAAACGATCAGAAATGCTCGCAATGGTCATCACCGTATACAGCAAACTACGCTTGGCTTCTAAGAGCAGTCGCTGATGAATATATTGCAAAGCCGTTTGCTGGCACAATTGATGGCAAATCGTATTCAACCTAACCACAGATACGCCGAGCTCTTGCGCATATTTTTGCGTGGACCACTGCTCATGATAATGCTGCTCAACCAAGCTGGAAAACCGCGCAAAATACACATGACCTTTAGAGCGAAACTCGGTGCTATCATCCTTTTCAATACTGCGACGCTGCAATAAGGTCAACAAAATATTAACCCATGATTCCAGGGCCAGCTCTCTTCCCGATTCAGCGTGATGGTATTCGTGCGCTAAAGAAGCAAACAAATAGTCCAAAAACGGCCGATCTTGGGCAATGTCCAAATCCAACGCTGAGGCATTAAACGCCAAGGGTGTATTCATCTTTTTCTCAAAACTAGAAATCACCGGACTGGCTAATGTTAAAACACAGCCCTGCACATCGCTAGAAAAGCGGAAACCGTGTACGCACAAGGGTGTTACCCACTGTAAAACACCCTCATTATAGACCGTCACTCTGCCTTCAATATTGAGTTCTGCGCGCCCCTGGCGCACATAAAATAACTGGTATAAATCGCTATGACGATGGGGATGTATCTCCCAACCGTGCAAACTACTGCGCGAAGCAATGGTCTCGTAATGCAATAAGTCAGGCGTCCACCAGTCTGATTTTTCACCGTAAAGTTTGAAAATGGGTATCTC
>DASRNZ010000029.1:0-24863 GCA_035647155.1 Thiopseudomonas sp. | reverse complement strand
TTTGTACTGTTTGGCACCTTTGCGCCCATTGCTTACGCCTATGCCAGTGATATTATTTTTGCCTCATGGAACATTCAGCACTTAGGTCATGGTGATCACAAAAAATACACGGGTTTAGCGGCTATCGCAGGCAAGGTTGACTTACTGGCGATACAGGAGGTCATGACCGAGGAAGGTCTGTTACGACTCAAAAAAGCAGTCGAAAAACATACCGATGAACAATGGAGCTTTTTAATCTCGCATCCCGTTGGCACAAAAAGCTATAAAGAAATGTACGCGTTCTTATGGCGCAATTCTGCAGTTGAATCCGTTCGAAGCCATAAGGTCTACCCAGACAAAGGGGATCGCTTTATTCGTGAACCCTTCTCGGCAAAATTCAGATCAAAACATGACGGTAGCGAACTGGCTGTGGGCACAATACATATCCTCTACGGCCAAGGTGTTAAAGACCGAACTCCTGAGATTCAAGCTTTAGCCGACTACTGGCGCTGGATGCAAAAGACTTACCCTGGCACCCCCTTAGTGGTTGCTGGTGACTTTAATATGCCACCCGCCCACGATTCCTGGAATGCCTTAAAAAGGTACGCCAAACCTTTAATTACCGAAGGTGCCACTACTCTTTCCGAAAAAAATGGCCAATATGCCAACCTATACGACAATATTTGGGTCGACCTTGATACAAAACTAAAGATCAGCCAAGCAGGGATTATCTCATTCCCAAAAATGTTAAAGCTAAACCATAAAGATAGCCGTAAACATATGTCTGATCATGCACCTGTCTATATGACGCTAGGCCATGCGAAATTGGATGAAAGCGTGGTCACAATCATCACCCCCGATACGGGCTTCAACCTGCCAGACACACCGGAAGAAGTTATAAGTCTTATTCTTGCTTTAATGATTGCACTCTTAGCCATTTTTACTGCAAAAAACAAAACCCGCAGACAAAAGCTGATGATGGCTTGGAAAGAAATACAGAAAACTATAAAGAAACAAAAACGCTCTAAATAAACTGAATCAATACTGCCTAATGGCCATTAGCGTATTTTGCTTTAGTCACATCTAGCTATATGATTGCGCCAATTAATGTGAACTCGGTCACATTTTTATTCCCCCTACACCACTCAAAAAATATAAAACCTCTTGGCGAGTTAACCCGCCTCTTGGTTTAACGTGTTTTAAGGATTTACTGTGTCTCTACGCTTCACTCGCTCACTCTTGACTGCTTGCGTGCTGTCAGTGGTCACCTTGTTGACCTCCTCGGCCTTTGCTGAGGGACCCAGAACATTCGCCCAAGCTAAAGTCGCACTGAAAAAACACATCTACTTTGATCAAAACCAAGACGGTGCTCTTGGCACTTTTTACTGCGGTTGTGATTGGATCTGGGTGGGTAAAACTGGCGGACGTATTCAGCCTGAACGCTGCGGTTACGAAATCCGCGCGATACCCACGCGTGGTATACGTACAGAAATTGAGCACGTAGTGCCCGCGAGCTGGCTCGGTCAACAACGCCAATGCTGGCAAAATGGCGGGCGCAGCAACTGCAACAAGACTGACCCTGTGTTTAGCGCTATGGAAGCCAACCTACACAATATCACCGTGGCGGTCGGTGAATTAAATGCCGACCGCTCCAACTACCGCTTTGGTGCATTACCCAGCACGCCTCTGCAGCATGGCCAGTGCCAGAGCAAGGTGGATTTTAAAGCGCGTGTCTTTGAGCCGCGCGATGAAGCTAAAGGCATGGCCGCACGGATTATGATGTATATGCATGACCGCTATAACTTAAGCATGAGCGAGCAACAGCAGCGTCTTTTTATGGCGTGGGATGAACAGTTTCCGGTGACCGCTTGGGAGCGCGAGCGTGATCGTCGTATTGCTAAGATTATGGGCCACAGTAATGGTTTTGTGACGGGTACCAGCAGTTGGAGCTTAGGCCATCGCAATAGCGCTGCCGGTGTTGTCAGCGCTGTACCAGCAACAAGCAAAAAAGCGCCTGCCCAACACAACAGTAAAGCAAGCGTACAGCCCATTCGCGGTAACACCAACAGCAAGATCTATCACCTCGATAACTGCCCTGGCTATAACGCAAGCAAACCTAGCAATATCAAAACGTTCAGCAGCGAAGCTGAAGCGATTAAAGCCGGTTACCGTAAAGCTAAAAACTGCCCTAAAAACAGATAAACTGGGTACATGACTGGCTTAGCCCTTAAATAAGGGCAGCCAGTTCATCAGCAATAAGATTTGCACACAAAATACAGTCAGCGCAAAGACCACCACAAAACCAATCAACCAAGCCCCACCGCGCACCTGATATGCAGCTTGGCTGTAACGCTTGCGTGAAGCACGCACCAGTAACGCTGGAATCAACGCCGCCCAAATCGCCGCCATTAAGCCGACATAACCCATCACTTTGACAAAACCAGTTGGGAACACCAAGCAAGCGATCAGCGGGGGTAAAAAAGTCACAGCTGCGGTTTTTAAACGACCCAAGGCCGTATCCGCAAAGCCAAACAAGTCTCGTAGATAATCAAACAATCCAAGAGTCACACCTAAAAACGAGCTGGCAATCGCCATAAAAGCAAAGGCATTTAAAAACCGCGCCACCGCATCAGTGCGGACATAGCTGTTTAATGCGGCGAGCAAGGCACTCACATCACCATCGGCTTCAATCACTGGCGCAAACTCACTGCGCGGTAAGTTGCCTTGCACGGCTAACTGCCAGAGCAGATACATCGCCAGCGCTAACAGTGAGCCCCATAAAATACTGCGCGCTACGGGCTGAGCCTGCTTATTGTAATAACTGACTAAGCTGGGCACATTGCCGTGAAAACCAAAGGATGCCAAACACACCGGCAAAGCCGCCCACGCATAACGCCAATAGTTTTGCTCAGCAGTTGCATGGCTATCAAACAACACTATGGGCGTGACACTGTTCAGCAGCGATCCGGTTGAGAGAAAGAAGCTGACCAACATGCCCGCCATTAACAACGTGGCAAAGCGATCCACGACCTTGGTAGAAACCCACACCGAGGTGGCCAGTACCAATAAAAACACCACTGAAGACCCTTCTCGGGATATCTGCAAAGGCTGATCGGTGAACCAAGAACTGATATTGATTAAACTGTTTTGCGTCAGACCGCCACCAACAAAAATATACGCATAGGTCAGCGAGTACAGCACAAAAGTCACAGCTAAGCCGGTGACCACACTCCAGGTGGGGCCCAGCAAGCCTCGTACCACGGTATGGAAGCTGGCGCCTTGGGGAAAATGCAGCGTGGCTTCCAGCAGCATCAAACCTGATAGGTACATGCACAGCCACACATACAAGAGCACCACCACTGAGCCAAGAAACCACACACCTGAGGTCGCCGTTGGGTTGGCCAGCATGCCGGCACCAATCGCGGTACCGGCAATAATCATAATGCCGCCAAAACGGGTCGGAGTGTGTTTGCGTACAGTGGCTGTCATAAGTGATCTTTGCGGGAAAGATTGAAGAAATGCATAGCACTGCAGCACAAAGCTACAGCGCTATATACGTCAAGATTAATTGAGCTCTGGGAACTGATAGTAAATACGCACTTGACCGATATAGTCGAGCGCTTGTGCCTTGTCTTTTAAACGCAGGCATAAGTTGTGTGCAGTCTCATCGACTTCATTCATCTGCCGCACTAAATCCACATGCACTTTACCGCTTAGATAATGCAAAGTGACTGAAGCACAATCAGCCGCATCCACTTCACCATCCCAGGCTTTGCGTAAATCCGCCAAGACCTCACGTCGCAATGGCAAGCCTCGACAGAGCAAGTCTAATGAATCATCTTCAGGATCAATATGCACCAAGGCATTACTGATATCTTTATCTGATTCAATTAACTTCAAGCGCACATATTCGGCAATCTTATGCCCTTCTGACACGCTTAAACGCTCATCCACTTCGATATGCACATCAATCAAGTAGCTGCCACCCATCCGACGACTGCGCAGCATATGCACGCCCTGCACGCCTTCAATATTTTCGATAATACGCTCAATTGCGGCACTGGTTTTGGGTTCCATACCGGTATCCACTAACTCGCGAATGGATGACCAGGCTTGATCCCAACCAATTTTACCAATCATAAAGGCCACACCCAGCGCAGCAAAGGCATCCAGATAAGGCAGACCCATTAAGCTACCGGCCACACCAATCAACACCACAATCGAGGAAATCGCATCCGAACGGTGATGCCAAGCATTGGCCATCAGTAAACCTGATTTAAACTCACGCGCAACGCGCATGGTGTAACGATAGAGACCTTCATTGGCGAAAATAGAAATAGCGGCAATTAACAGCACAATCGGTGTCGGCTGTAATAAGGTCTCAGGATTGAGCAGTCGCTGCGCCGAATCAATCACGATGCCAACCGCAGTCACGATTAATACCACACCTAAACCTACGGTAAAGGCTGTTTCAATCCGTGCATGGCCGTAGGGGTGTTCTTTATCTGCCGGCTGATTACTGTATTTAGCGGCAAACCAGACCATTAAGTCTGTGCTTAAATCAGCTAACGAATGGATACCATCGGCAATCAACGCGTGCGATTGACCAATAACTCCAAACACAACCTTAGCGACGGTCAGCAATAAATTGACGATCGCGCCCACGACACTGGTATTACGCATGGCCTTATCACGCGCCTGCGCACGCTGCTCAGTATTCATAATCAGTCTCCCACATATGTATCAAGCCTATATTGAGCATCAAGAGATCCAGCTCATCAGTCCGGGTAGTTGTTTAGGCCTCATAAGCATGAGTCATTCAACACCTATACCACAGTTGAGCAGCGCCGCTTATGCGTTCAATGCGCACGCACCTTACCACATGCAGACAATCTACTCCCACATGCAGAGATACTGTCTCTCATGAGCCTATTTATGCTATATTTCGCCGATCTTGATATAGGTCATTTTCATGCACGCTGCTAAAATTTTATACGACTACCCTAAGTACTGGGCGGAATGCTTTGGTCCCGCTCCTTTTTTACCGACGTCTCGTGAAGAAATGGATCAGCTCGGCTGGGATTCTTGCGATGTCATTATTGTGACGGGTGATGCTTACGTCGACCACCCTTCATTTGGTATGGCGGTGATTGGCCGCGTACTGGAAGCCCAAGGTTTCCGCGTGGGTATTATCAGCCAGCCTGATTGGCGTGATAAAGATGACTTTATGCAATTGGGGCAACCTAATTTATTCTTCGGTGTCGCGGCCGGCAATATGGACTCGATGATCAACCGCTATACCGCTGATCGCAAAATGCGCTCTGATGACGCTTACACCGCAGGTGGTCAAGCGGGCAAACGTCCAGACCGCGCCAGCTTAGTCTATAGCCAGCGCTGTAAAGAAGCCTACAGCCAAGTCCCGATTGTTCTGGGTGGTATTGAAGCCTCATTACGCCGTATTGCTCACTATGACTACTGGCAGGACAGCGTGCGCCGCTCGATTCTGATGGACGCTACCGCCGACATCCTGCTCTACGGTAACGCTGAGCGTGCGATTGTTGAAGTGGCGCAACGCCTATCATGGGGCGAGTCGATTAGCGATATTGATGATATCCGTGGTACGGCCTTTATTCGTCGTAATACGCCGACAGACTGGTTTGAGTTGGACTCCACGCGTATTGACCGCCCAGGCCGCGTTGATCGTATTATCAACCCCTATGTGAATACGCAGGACACCGAAGCCTGTGCCGTTGAGCAGCAAGCCGCTCAGACTGCAGAGCAAAATGATGTACAAGTGGTGCAACTGATAGATCATCCACGCCTGACGCGTGAGCGCACGGTGATCCGGATTCCATCCTTTGAAAAAGTACGCAACGACCCCGTGCTCTATGCCCACGCCAACCGCATTCTGCATTTAGAAACCAACCCAGGAAATGCGCGCGCGATTGTCCAGCGTCACGAAAACCAAGATATCTGGTTGAATCCACCCCCCATTCCATTGACCACAGATGAAATGGACTATGTGTTCGGCCTGCCCTATGCACGTGTGCCACACCCTAAGTATGGCAAGGAAAAAATCCCTGCTTACGAAACGATTCGTTTCTCAGTTAATATTATGCGCGGCTGCTTTGGCGGCTGTACTTTCTGTTCAATTACCGAGCACGAAGGCCGCATTATTCAGAACCGCTCGCATGAGTCGATTTTGCAAGAAATTGAAGATATGCGCGACAAGGTACCGGGCTTTACTGGTGTCGTGTCTGACCTCGGTGGACCAACGGCAAATATGTACCGTTTGGCCTGTAAGACCAAGGAAATTGAAACCGCGTGCCGTAAGCCGTCCTGCGTCTTCCCTGGTATTTGTCCAAATCTGAATACCGACCACAGCTCGCTGATTGAGCTGTACCGTAAAGCGCGCTCTCTACCCGGCGTGAAGAAAGTGTTAATTGCCTCAGGTCTGCGCTATGACTTGGCGGTGGAGTCCCCTGAGTATGTGCGCGAGCTCGTCACTCACCACGTCGGCGGCTACTTAAAAATCGCTCCAGAGCACACCGAAGAAGGCCCGCTTGATCATATGATGAAGCCTGGTATTGGTAGCTATGAGCGTTTCCGCAAGATGTTTGAACGCTTCTCTAAAGAAGCGGGTAAAGAGCAGTATTTAATCCCCTATTTTATCGCTGCCCACCCAGGTACCACTGATAAAGATATGCTCAACTTAGCTTTGTGGCTAAAAAGCAATAACTTCCGCGCGGATCAGGTGCAGGCGTTCTACCCTTCACCCATGGCGACCGCAACGGCGATGTACCACTCAGGTAAAAACCCGCTGCGTAAAATCACCTATAAAAGCCCAGCCATGGAAATCGTGAAAAGCGAAGAGCAGCGTCGTTTACACAAAGCCTTCTTACGCTATCACGATCCAAAATCATGGTCGCAAATTCGCGAAGCACTGATTCGCATGGGTCGCACTGATTTAATAGGTGAGGGTAAACAGCACCTGATCTCTGCCCATCAGCCACAATCTGATGATTACCGCAGTGCGCGCCGTAAAAACTCGACACCGTCGAAAGGCGAGAAAGCCGCACGTCCGTTACTGACTCAGCACACCGGCCTGCCACCGCGCGCCACTGAGGATAAACCTCAGTGGCATAAACGTGAACAAGCCAAAGCCGCTGCTGAAGCTAAACTACGCGCTGACAGAAGAAAAAAACCTGGAAGCAAAGGTGGCAAAAGTAAATCGCCGACGAAACCGCGCTAATTAGACAGCTGATTACAACGCGCAATGCTTTTACAAGAGAAGCCATGTCTACGACCTGCGGTGTTGACCAGTCATTTATATTGCTGAAGACACCGCGATCGCAGGCCTGGCCTGCCTCTACTATCATGTCATCACTGATGAGTTCTGCAACTCGGCTAGAATCTCAAATGAGCGTAAACGATCTGCATGCTCATACAGATCACAGGTAAAAATCAGCTCATCGGCTTGAGTGTGTTGCAATAATACCTGCATCTTCTGCTTGATGGTCGCTGCACTGCCAATCATCGCCATACTTAAAAACTCATTCACAGTATGTTCTTCATTCGGCATCCATAAACCACGCATGCTATCGACCGGTGGGCGCAGCAACATACTTTTCCCTCGAATCAAAGCTAAAATACGCTGATAGGTAGTCGTGGCAAGAAACTCAGCATGCTCGTCTGTATCCGCTGCCACCAAAGGCACACCGAGCATCACATACGGCTTGGCTAACACAGCTGACGGTTTAAAATGGCGGCGGTACAATTCAATCGCTTGCATCATCATGCGCGGCGCAAAGTGCGAAGCAAAGGAATAAGGCAAACCTCGCTCTGCCGCAAGTTGCGCACTGAACAAACTAGAGCCTAACAACCAAATCGGTACCTTGCTATCCACTCCCGGCATGGCAATCACTTGCTGGCCTGCTCTGCGCGGCCCTAACAACCCTTGCAGCTCAGTCACTTCTGCGGGAAAGTCATCGGCGCTACCGCTGCGATCTTTACGCAAGGCACGTGCAGTTACAGGATCGGTGCCCGGCGCTCGGCCCAACCCTAAATCAATACGCCCTGGGTATAAAGCTTCTAAGGTGCCAAACTGCTCAGCAACCACCAGAGGTGGATGGTTGGGCAGCATAATCCCACCCGCACCGACCCGAATACTTTGTGTACCAGCGGCCAAATAACCAATCAATACAGCTGTCGCAGAGCTGACAATGGCATCCATATTATGATGTTCGGCGACCCAGAAACGGGTAAATCCTAAAGCCTCAACATGCTGCGCTAAGGCTAAAGAGCGCTGCAAGGCAGGCCCAGGGCCTTGATCTGTGTCTTTACGTGAAGCTAAATCCAATACAGAAATAGCTACTTTATGCTGCTGAGTCATACCCATGCTCCTCTTCATTGTGGTGCTAAAACGCTATGCAGCCAGCATCACACAAAGGCCATAGGAGTGCTACCATAGCGAGTCATCAAACCTTTGACATAACTCCACCTGATCCGGTGAAGTTTTCTATAGTTAGACGGCCATACCTGAGTGGATTAGGTCAGGCTTTGCGCCCCCTATGAATACGAGCCTTATGCAGAAAAAATATTTAGCCGACCAATCACTTCCGCGCGCTTTATTTAGTATGACCTGGCCGATGCTTTTTGGTGTGGTTGCCATGATGAGTTTCCAGCTGGTAGATAGTATTTATATCAGTATGCTGGGCATGCAACCACTGGCTGCACTGGGGTTTTCCTTACCTCTACAGCAACTACTGACGGGTGTCCAAATTGGTATTGGTATCGCCGCAACAGCACTGATTTCACGCGCGCTCGGTGCCGGCAAGCCTGAACGTGCAAAATATATGGGTGGGCTGGTGGTACTGGCAGGCAGCTGCGTGTCGTTGCTGTTATGTGGGTTGATTTGGATACTGCGCATGCCTGTGCTCAGCGCCCTAGGTGCCAGCCCTGAACTACTGCCCTTTACCGAAAGCTATTGGTTACCCTGGCTGACCAGTGCGTGGATGGCCGCTTTATTATATTTTGCTAATAGCATCTCGCGTGCTAATGGTGATACACGTTTACCGGGTTTTATGATGGTGGTTACCAGCGTAACCAATATGCTGCTGGATCCATTGTTTATCTTTACTTTTGGCTGGGGCCTGCCCGGCGCAGCCTATGCCACCATAGTTGCCTGCCTGATCGGCTCATCGATTATGTACTCAAGAATTTTTAAGCGTAAATGGCTAGCCTTTGATCCAAAAAAGCTTCCGACAGGCCCTGCTTTACGCGATATTTTTAATACCAGCGCTCCAGCCATGCTCAGTCAATTGATGCCCGGTGCTGCTTCATTATTAGCCACGCGGCTAATCGCTGGGTTTGGCACATCAGCTATTGCTGCTTGGACCTTAGGCAGTCGTTTAGAGTTGTTTTCTATTGTGATTGTGCTGGCGCTGACCATGGCTTTACCGCCAATGGTAGGCCGTTTACTGGGCTCACAGCAATTAGAGCGTGTGCACAGCCTAGTGATCACTGCAGTGCGTTTTGTGATTGGTTTACAAGTTATGGTTGGCTTGTTTTGGATCGCCAGTCGCGGACTGATTGCTCCCGCTTTAGCGCCAGATCAACAATCAGAGGTCTACCTGATGAGCTATATGCTCTGGGTACCCATCAGTTACGCCGCCCTTGGCGTCTGTATGCTGATGGTGTCAGTGTCGAATGCGCTAGGGATGCCGATGCGCGCGGTACTGATCTCAACCTTACGCTTATTTGCCTGCTACTTACCGGCCCTGTGGCTCGGTGCCACGCTGGCTGGAATGAGCGGCTTATATACCGGAGTGCTGATGGGGAATGTTGCGGCTGGACTCGTATCCTGGCAATTGTATAAGCATGGCTTACGACGTCTACAACAGGCTTAAGCAGACTGTATAGCTACTGATTCAACTGGTCATAAAAAACCCGCTACTCAATAGCGGGTTCTGTAGTAAACCAAGATGCTCAATTACAAGGCATCAAGTCCACGTTGTAAATCAGCCTGAATATCAGCAATCTCTTCCAACCCAACTGCAACACGAATCAAACCATCGTGAATACCGGCTTTTTCACGTTCTACAGCGGGTAAACGGCCATGGGTGGTGGTGCCTGGGTGAGTAATAGTGGTTTTAGTATCGCCTAAGTTCGCGGTGATAGAAATCACCCGAGTGGCATCAATAAAGCGCCATGCTGCATCTTTGCCACCTGCAACCTCAAAGCTGACCACGGCACCAAATGCACTTTGTTGCTGTTTAGCCAGCTCATGCTGCGGATGGCTTGGCAAGCCGGCATAATAGACTTTTTTGATGTTAGGCTGCTGCTCAAGCCACTGCGCTAATTGTTGAGCACTTTGGCAATGTGCATTCATACGCAGGCGTAAAGTCTCAAGACCTTTTAAAAACACCCAAGCATTAAATGGACTCATGGTTGGGCCCGCGGTACGCAAAAAGCCCACCACTTCCTTCATCAGTTCAGCGCTACCCAGTACCGCGCCACCCAGACAGCGACCCTGCCCATCAATATATTTAGTGGCAGAATGGATCACAATATCCGCACCCAATGCCAAGGGCTTTTGCAAAACAGGTGTGCAAAAACAGTTATCAACCATCAAGAGTGCATTGGCAGCGTGAGCGATGTCACTTAACCCGCGAATATCCGCTAGCTCAGCCAGTGGATTGGAAGGTGACTCAATAAAGAAGAGCTTGGTTTTTTCAGTGCAAGCGGCTTGCCAAGCGGCTAAGTCGTCAATCTGCACATAGGTGATCTCAATACCAAAGCGCGCACAGTACTTATCAAATAAGCTGACCGTGGCACCAAAGATACTGCGTGAAACAAGAATCTGATCGCCCATACTGCACAGGCTCATCACTGTTGCTAAGATCGCCGACATACCTGATGCGGTTGCTACGCACTTTTCTGCGCCTTCTAATGCTGCCAAGCGCTCTTCAAAGGTGCGCACAGTCGGGTTAGTGTAGCGTGAGTAGACATTGCCATCGCGATCACCGGCAAAGGTTGACGCAGCATCAGCGGCACTGCGAAACACATAGCTGGATGTGGTGAAAATTGCTTCACTGTGCTCAGATTCAAAGCTGCGATGCTGACCTGCACGTACCGCTAAAGTATCAAAGCCTACATCACTGAGATCACTATCGAGTCGACCCGCTTGCCAATCCATCGTCATGACTTGCACCTTATACTTAGAGAATAACTAAATAGAGTAATTGCTTAAAACACAGGAGTGCTTTAAACGGTGCATTGCATCAACCTCACCGCTTAAAGCATCACTTCATCAGCTGTTATGCAGATCAATGGTCACTTGTGTGACATGCTGCTCTGAGTTTTCAAGATCCTGACGCTCACTCTCAAGACGCTGTAGATATTGTTCATCAATATCGCCAGTGACATAGACACCGTCAAAGACCGCGCAATCAAATTGATCAATTTTAATTTTTCCACCGCCAACCGAATCAATCAAATCATCAAGATCTTGATACACCAACCAGTCCGCACCAATTAAGTCAGCAATCTGCTCAGTGGTACGATTGTGAGCAATCAGCTCATGCACGCTAGGCATATCGATGCCATACACATTTGGATAACGCACTGCCGGTGCTGCAGAGCAGAAATATACATTTTTTGCTCCTGCTTCACGGGCCATCTGAATAATTTGCTTACAGGTGGTACCGCGTACAATCGAGTCATCCACTAGCATGACGTTTTTGCCACGGAACTCTAGATCAATGGCATTGAGCTTTTGGCGTACTGATTTTTTACGCTCAGCTTGACCCGGCATAATAAAAGTACGACCGATATAGCGATTTTTTACAAAGCCTTCGCGGTATTTCACGCCCATACGATTGGCCAACTCCAAGGCCGAAGTACGGCTGGTATCAGGAATAGGAATCACTACATCAATATCGTGATCAGGACGCTCGCGCAGTATCTTATCAGCGAGCTTCTCACCCATACGCAAACGTGCTTTATACACCGACACACCATCAATAATGGAGTCAGGACGTGCTAAGTAGACATGCTCAAAAATGCAGGGACTGAGCACTGGATTCGCCGCACATTGGCGCGTGTGCAACTGGCCATCTTCAGTGATATATACCGCTTCACCTGGAGCCAAGTCACGGATCAGCGTAAAGCCCAGCACATCCAATGCCACGCTTTCTGAGGCAATCATATACTCAACGCCTTCAGCAGTCTGACGCTGACCAAAGACAATCGGACGAATACCATTGGGGTCACGAAAACCTAATACACCGTAGCCGGTCACCATTGAGACCACAGCATAACCGCCCTCACAACGCTCATGCACACGGCTGACGGCAGCGAATATATCTTCTTCAGTGGGCTGTAATTTGCCACGTATACTCAGTTCATTGGCAAAGACGTTGAGCATCACTTCTGAGTCAGAGTTGGTATTCACATGACGTAAATCAGCTTGGTAAATTTCTTTAGCCAACTGCTTAGCATTGGTTAAGTTACCATTATGCGCCAAGGTGATGCCGTACGGCGAGTTCACATAAAACGGCTGCGCTTCGGCACTGCTTGAACTGCCTGCAGTGGGGTAACGCACGTGGCCAATACCCACATTCCCAACCAGCTCTTTCATATGACGAGTGCGAAATACATCACGCACTAAGCCATTGTCTTTACGCAGAAACAAACGTCCATTCTTTGATGTCACCATTCCAGCGGCGTCCTGGCCACGGTGTTGAAGTACGGTAAGCGCATCGTAAAGCGCTTGATTAATGTTTGATTTTCCGACAATACCGACAATGCCACACATGTAACGCGACCCCTGCTATGTCATGCTAATTAAAGACAGTTATAAGAACTGTAACTGCTGAGTTTGCTCACCAATGTTAAACACTTTGAGCTGTCGAGATCCACTCACCGGATAAATCTAAAATTAGATTTTTAGACCAGTCAGCAATCAGTAGAAAATGCGGAATTAAAGTGGATTGCTGCCACCAACTGTCCTGATCAACAGGCGCTAAGCTGAGTAGCCCCACTAAAACAACCACTAGAAATAATCCACGTGCGGCACCAAATACCATGCCCAGTAAACGGTCTGTACCGCTTAAGCCGGTGGCATGGATTAATTGCCCCAAGATAAAGTTAACTAAGCCACCGACAATTAATGTGCTCACAAATAATACTGCACAGGCAGCAATAACACGTATGGATGGCGTATCAATATAAGGTGTTAGGTGATGCGCTAAGCTGCCACCAAACATCCAAGCAACAATCGCTGCTACCACCCAAGTCACTAACGAAAGAGCTTCTTTAACAAAGCCTCGGCTTAGACTCATCAGCGCTGAAATTACAACGACGCCAAGGATAACTGCATCGACCCAGTTTAAAGACACAAATAAATTACTCACTCTATAAAGTCAGCATTTTAACAGAGCTACTCAATGCTGATAAGCGCTTGTTACGCTTTTCATCATCATTGTGTGTTTAAGGCTGGTAACGAACGATAAAACAATCTTGGCCTTCGCGATTTTTTAAGTTTTTACACATCGCTTGCGCTTCACTTTGACGCACCAAAGGCCCAATTAAGACACGGTGTGTACCATCAGCACTGCGCACATAGGCATTGTATTGCTTTTTGCGATAGGTATCGCGCAATCCTTCAGCGTTAGCTTTATTGGTGAGGTTAGCTAATTGCACTGACCACGACACGGGTAAGTTATTTTTATCAATACCCGGCGCGACTGCTTTAGGTGCAGGCTTGACCACAGGTTGAGCGGGAGCAGCAGCTACTGCAGGTTTGCTCGGTGCAACAACAGCAGGTTTAGCTACAGGCGCAGGTTTAATAATCACAGGCTCGGCAATCACTTCAGCTGGCAAGATGACTGACGCATCATCGTCAGGCTCAATAATTTCGCCCCACTCCGCATACGCTGGATCAATGACTGGCTCAGGCACATCAACCGTTTCAATCGCAAACTCTGGAGCAACAGGTATGGCTGGCATCTCGGGCGCTTCCACCACGACATCACGCACGGGCTCATCATTTTTAAGTAGCATGGGGACAAAAATCACAGCTAAAGCCACCAGTACTAACGCACCAACGATACGCTGTTTCAACTTACTGCCTGTAGCAGCCATAAAGCCCTCACCTTCTTGTTAAATGATTCAATAAGCCACGCTGATATAGCGCAGCCCGATATTATGCCCGTGCAGCCAGCCATTTCAATGCTTCAGCAACCGTAAAGAACGAACCAAAGATCACAATCTGATCGTCTTCCGCGGCTAGCGCGCATTGCGCTTCAATCGCTGCGGCAATGGATGGGTACGCCATCACCGGTGCGCCAGAGTGCTGCAACTGACTTTCTAAATACTCAACCTTACAACTGCGCGGTGACGGTAACGCTGCAACAGCCCAACTGGCAAACTGCGACTGAATACATGTCAGCACACCTTCTAAATCTTTATCATCCAGCATACCCAGCACTGCTAAACGCTGCCCCTGAATGGGCTGTGTTTGCAATCGTTGCGCAAGATACTGCGCGGCATGCGGATTGTGCGCTACATCCAGCAATAACTGCAATGTACGTCCTTGATATAGCACTTCTACTTTTTGTAATCGCCCTGGGATCTGAGCACTTTGCAAACCTTGCAGCACCGCATCAGCCTGCCAAGGTAAATCCAAGGCGGCATAGACTTGTAAGGCCAGCGCAGCGTTTTCAATGGGCAGATTCAGTAGCGGGATATCATTAAGCTGTAAGGCCTGGCCTTGAGCATCGATGCCCTGCCAATTCCAAGTATTGTGATCCGCCTGCAAATCAAAATCACGCCCACGTAATAACAACGGCGTGTCTAAGCTGGCGGCTGTACTCAATATGGGCTCTGGCGGATTCAAATCACCACAGACCGCCGTACGTCCACTACGGAAAATACCAGATTTCTCATAAGCAACAGATTCACGGGTATCGCCCAGCCAATCATGATGATCAATACCAATATTAGTGATCACTGATACATCAGCATCAATAATATTGACCGCATCAAGGCGACCACCTAAACCGACCTCAAGAATCACCACGTCCAGCTCTGCTTGAGCAAACAACCAGAACGCCGCCAAGGTGCCCATTTCAAAATAGGTTAAGCTAATATCGCCGCGCGCCGCTTCAACCGCAGTAAAAGCAGCACAGAGCTGCTGATCACTGACATCCTCACCGCTAATGCGTACACGCTCATTGTAATGCAGCAAGTGTGGCGAACTGTAAACACCCACTTGTAAATTTTGCTGTGCAACCAAACTGGCTAAAAAGGCACAGGTCGAGCCCTTACCATTGGTACCGGTCACAGTGACAACTTTTTCAGCAATACGCGGCAAGCCTAAGCGCCGAGCTACGTCCTGGACGCGAGCCAAGCCCATATCAATTTCATTGGGGTGCAACTGCTCTAGATAGCTCAGCCACTGCTCAAGATTGCGCGTTGTCATCAGTTATACCTGTGCTTGTACAGGTTCAGTAGCATCGGTTGCATGCTCACCCGCTTCAATCACTGCGGCTTCAATTTCAACTTCAGCCTCAACGATCGTTGGCACATTCATTAACTGACGTAAAACACTCGCCACACGCGGACGTAATTCTCCACGCGGGATAATCATATCAATGGCACCGTGTTCGAGTAGAAACTCACTGCGTTGGAAGCCTTCTGGTAATTTTTCACGCACTGTCTGTTCGATGACACGTGGACCTGCGAAACCAATTAACGCTTTAGGTTCAGCAACAATGATATCGCCTAACATCGCTAAACTGGCCGATACACCACCGTACACAGGGTCAGTCAGTGCAGAAACAAAGGGAATACCTTCTTCACGTAAACGTGCAATCACTGCAGAAGTTTTCGCCATTTGCATCAGCGAGATTAACGCTTCTTGCATACGTGCGCCGCCTGAAGCAGAGAAGCATACCAGCGGGCAACGCTGCTCAAGCGCAACGTTAGCCGCTTGCACAAAACGCTCACCCACCACAGCACCCATTGAGCCACCCATAAAGGCAAACTCAAACGCTGCAGCGACAACCGGCATACCTTCAAGAGTACCGCTCATTGCAATCAGTGCGTCTTTTTCACCGGTCTGCTTTTGCGCTGCAGTCAGGCGATCTTTGTATTTTTTGCTGTCACGAAACTTAATACGGTCAACCGGCTCAAGATCAGCAGCAATCTCTTCGCGGCCTTCTTTATCTAAAAAGATGTCCAAACGCGTACGAGCATTAATACGCATATGGTGATTACACTTAGGACACACATCTAAGTTTTTCTCTAGTTCAGGCTTATACAAAGCAGCTTCACAGGATGGGCATTTGTGCCAAACACCATCAGGTACTGAACTTTTTCTCGCATCAGAGCGCATAATTGAAGGAATTAGTTTATCGACTAACCAGTTGTTCATCAGCTATCTACTCCGCATGGGGTCAGTGGCAATGCCCTGCACCCTCTAGAAAATATGTTTAATAATCAGGTTACTGACGGCTTGTTAAAATGAACCGTCACATTGCTGTGTATTTTTGATCTGCACAGCATATAAGAATTTGCGCACTTTATCTGCGTCTTTTACACCATGACTGGCTTCGACACCACCACTGATGTCCACCGCCCAAGGCTGTACCTCGTGTATCGCTTGAGTGACATTATCCGCATTTAAGCCACCGGCTAAAATTAGCGGTTTGGATAAGTTGTCAGGAATTTGTGCCCAATCAAAGCGCTCACCTGTACCTCCTGGTACACCAGGCACCCAAGCATCCAGTAAAATACCCTGCGCGCCACAGTATTGCGCAGCGCTCGCAGCGATATCAACACCGGGCTGCATACGTAATGCACGAAAATAGGGTCGAGCAAAGCCTTCACAAAACTCAGGCGTTTCATCGCCATGAAACTGCAATACATCCAGCGGCACCTGCTCAAGCACGGCATTCACTTCAGTCGCTGAAGCATTGACAAACAAGCCCACGGTGCTAACAAAAGGCGGCAAAGCAGCAATAATTTCTTGTGCTTGCGCCACATTCACAGCGCGCGGGCTTTTTGCATAAAAGACTAAGCCAATGGCATCGACACCGGCTTGTGCTGCCACTAAAGCATCTTCAACACGGGTAATACCGCAAATTTTAGTTCGTACTCGCACTGCAGTTCTCTTTAGTGTTATTCAAAAACATCAGGTAAGCCTGATAAAAAATGCGGACCCAAATAGCGCTCGGGTAATTTAAATTGTTCTGGGTACTCAACGTGCACCATATATAAACCATGCGGCGCGGCAGTCACTCCGCCTGCTTTGCGATCACAGCTTTCCAGTACCTGCTGTGCCCACTCAACCGGTCGTTCGCCTGCACCCACCATCATTAACACCCCGGCGATATTACGCACCATATGATGTAAAAATGCGTTGGCGCGCACATCAATAATAATCAGCTTACCAAATTCAATCAGTTGTAAGTGATGGATGGTGCGCACCGGCGAATGCGCTTGGCAACCTGCTGCACGAAAAGCATTAAAATCATGGGTGCCAACTAAGCAGCGTGCAGCTTGACGCATCTTATTGATATCCAGCGCTTGGTGGGTCCAGGTCACTTCTTCAGACAAATGTGCAGGACGCACTTCATCACTATAAATCACATAACGATAACGCCGTGCCATCGCGCTAAAGCGTGAATGAAAATCCTGCGGCACGGTCTGCGCCCAGACCACACTGATATCTTTCGGTAAATAGCGGTTAGCGCCCATAACCCAAGAGCGCATTGGTCGCTCAATTGAGGTATCAAAGTGCACCACTTGCCCGCACGCATGCACCATCGCATCGGTACGCCCTGCACAGCTTAAACGCACAGGCAAATCAGCATTAATATGCTGCAAGGCCTTTTCTAAGTGCCCCTGAATACTGGGCGTGCCTTCAGGTTGCAATTGAAAGCCATGGTACTTCGAGCCTTTATACTCAACACCTAGGGCAATTCTCAAAGCGCCCGCAGCAACAAATGGACGCGCCTCTGGCGTTATTGGAGTTAACATGATTTACCCTAGCTGGCTGATCAATTCACGGGCTTCGGCTTGCTGTGCAGCAGTGCCTTCAGCCAGCACTTCGCTCAAAATATCGCGCGCACCTTGAGTGTCATCCATATCAATATAGGCCAAGGCTAAATTCAATTTGGTAGCCACTTCATCAGAATCACTATCAGCATCCGATAAGAAATCTAAGTCATCTTCATCCGCAGGCACCGATGACGGTACATCTGCAACTGGAATAGTGTGCTGAAGATCATCAAACTCATCCAGATTAAACTCGCTCAAATCTGTAGCGGCCGGCGTCGCGGCGGCTGGCTTGTCCAACTCATCACTGGCTTGATCTAATTGCGCAGAAAAATCAAACTCTCCGATATCTTCTGGCGCTGAGCTCGCAGCAAGATCAAGCTCTAAATCATCAAAGGAGAACTCATCGGCAGGTTGACTAGCAGTTGACTCAGTTGACGTTTCTAGCGGCGCTTCTAAATCAAAACCAAAGGCATCGATTTCATTATCAGCTGCAACTGGATCACTCAGTGGCTCTGCATCGGCTAATAAAGCTGACAAATCATCCAGCTCAGCATCTAACTCATCAGCAGCCTCTGCAGTTAGTCCGACATCAACAGCCGGTGCTGCTCTGCTGGACTTAAACGCTGGGTTGATCGTAGGCTTCTCAAATATCAATTCATCCGCAAACGCATCAGTGTGTTGCGCTGCAGCTTTACCTGACTGGCCTCTATAATTTGGTGTTATTGGTGTTAAATTATTCGTTAACTGTTCGTCGTATAGCGCTGCCTGTTTACGTGCATTACTTCGCGCAATGGCTAATGACAATAACAACAGGGCTAAGACAGCGATACCACCCGCCGCAGAGAGCAACATTGGGTTGCTGATAAACTGCTCAATCACACTTTGTTCTTCAGCCACAACCTCATCTGCTGTAAGCGTAGATTCGTCTACTTCAGCGTCGATCTGTAACGGATCAATGACATTGGATATATCGAATGCAGAATCGATATCAATCGGCGCCGCCTCCTCAAGATTAAGCTCCGCTTCAAGTGCATCAATGCCCTCACCTACGATATCTGCTTGCGGCGCAATACCTAACGCATCCTGCAATTGAGTCAATTGATTGTCTTTTAATTCAATCAGGCGCTTTAACTTATCCAGCTGACTATCGAGATCCTCAATTTGACTGCTCAGGTCAGCATTTTCCAATAAAGCCGAATCTAAACGTTCGTTGCTGATAGCTAATTGATCTTGTACGGCTTTAAGTTCTGCTGTTGAGCCTTGATCTGCCGCTGTGCTGGCTTGACCTGGCACATCAGAGACCAATCGCAAGCTATCCGTTCGTTCTATCTTACTGGGTGCTGCAGCCGCTGTCTTGCGGCGTGTTGCATCCAATTGACGCTGAGCTTGAGCGCTGGATGCACGTCCTGCTTTCCAGCTGGCATTTTGTTCGGCTACTTGAGCAATCGCTTCTGCACGGCTACGGCGATTGATTTCTTCAGCCGTTGGTAGGCGTAGAACTTTATTGTTTTTTAGACGATTAATATTCTGATCTACAAAAGCATCTGGATTTAGATCTTGCAGCGCCAGCATGGTTTGCTGGACAGACGCTGTACCGCGAGTCCGTAAAGCAATTTCCCACAAAGTATCATTTTTATGCACACGATAATCAGCAGCACGCGTGCTGGCTGACGGTTGAGATACTGCAGTTACAGGCTGCTGTGCAACACTAGCAGAAGGCTCTGACTGATATAAAGACGTATCAACTTGCGTTGTAAACTCACGCAATAAACGTCCATTAGGCCACAGCACTTCAACTAAAAAACTCAGCGACGGATTGTTAACAGGATTCGTACTGGTCACACGAATAACATTTTTACCATTGGCATCAAGTACAGGGGTAAAAACCAAACTTGTTAAGAAAAGTTCACGGTCAATCCCTGCTTGTCTAAATGCATCGGGCGATGCCAGTTGCGGTTTAATATCAACAGCTGATAAGTCACGCACATCTAATAAAGATATCTCTGCTTCAAGCGGCTGATTTACAGATGACTGAATAGACAAATCACCCAAATCGAGCGCATAGGTAAAACTCGAAGAAAACGCTGTGGCAGCGGCAACTGCTAATACCAATTTGCGAACTTGAAGCATATAGAGTTATCCCTTGTTATTCGTCCCGGATATCCCGGAGGCTTTGAGTCGACTTTTTAAAACTAAAAGTGGCATCCCCTATCAGAACAGCCGGAGTCACTTTAACGCCACTGTTCTTAATCAGCCTACTCGCTCAGTCTAAGCGTTTAGTATCTTGTAGCTATCAAATTTTATCAACAGGCTTATGGCTCAATGCCTTACACACTCACTGATTTAAAAGCATTGTAAAAAAATAGGCGCGTAAAACTGAAAAAACAATTTTACGCGCCTTGATTAGATGCCGACTTAGCGTTCGAGCAAAATACGCAACATTCTACGCAATGGCTCTGCAGCACCCCATAACAACTGGTCACCAACAGTAAATGCACCCAGGTAGTGTGAGCCCATATTCAGCTTACGCAAACGACCCACTGGAATATCCATAGTGCCCGTCACTGCAGTGGGTGTTAACTCACGCATGGTCGCATCACGATCATTGGAAATTAAACGCACCCAAGGATTGTGCTGACTGATCATATTCTCGATATCCGCTAACGGCACATCTTTATTGAGCTTGATAGTTAAAGCCTGACTGTGGCAACGCATGGAACCGACACGCACACATAAACCATCGACTGGAATTGGGTTTTTATAGCGACCCAAGACTTTGTTGGTTTCGGCTTGTGCTTTCCACTCTTCACGGCTTTGACCATTAGGCAAAGCCGTATCAATCCATGGAATCAAGCTGCCGGCAAGCGGTACACCAAAGTGATCCGTTGGGCACTCATCGCTGCGCTGATATTCAGCCACTTTGCGATCGATATCTAAAATCGCGCTGGCTGGGTCTTGTAACTCAGCAGCAACAGAGTTGTGAATCCCACCCATTTGGCGGATCAATTCACGCATATTTTGCGCACCTGAACCACTGGCGGCTTGATAGGTCATGGCGCTCATCCACTCAACCACGCCAGCCTCAAATAAACCACCTAAGCCCATCAGCATTAGACTGACGGTACAGTTACCACCGACATAGTCTTTAACACCGGTTTCTAGCGACTGATCAATAACTTTACGGTTCACCGGATCCAGCACAATCACTGAATGATCTTTCATGCGCAAGGAAGACGCCGCATCAATCCAGTAACCCTTCCAACCTGCTTCACGCAGCTTCGGGTAAACCTCGTCGGTGTAGTCGCCACCTTGGCAGGTCAAGATCACATCCAACCCTTTAAGCTCATTAATATCATAAGCATCTTTAAGGGTCGGAATATCTTTACCAATTGCAGGCCCCTGTCCACCCACGTTTGACGTGGTAAAGAACACTGGCTCAATTAAATCGAAATCCTGTTCTTCGAGCATGCGCTGCATGAGGACTGAACCCACCATGCCGCGCCAACCGATTAGACCTACACGTTTCATCACGACTACACCTATTGTTAGTTAATAAACCGCCACTGCATTCTAAACTGCAATGGCGGATCTATTGAATTGTCTGAGCTTACAGCTTTGCAAGCGCTGCGACTACTGCGTCACCCATTTCATCGGTACCGACTTTACGCATGCCAGCCGAGAAAATATCACCGGTGCGTAAACCTTGATCTAACACATCACTCACTGCTTTCTCAATGGCATCTGCTGCAGCCAGTTCGTTAAAGCTGTAACGCAGCATCATTGAGACTGACAAAATCGTTGCCAATGGATTGGCTAAGTTTTGCCCAGCAATATCAGGCGCTGAACCGTGGCACGGCTCATACATACCTTTGTTGTTGGAGTCCAAGGACGCCGAAGGCAGCATACCAATGGAGCCGGTCAACATTGAAGCCTGATCCGATAAAATATCACCAAATAAGTTGTCCGTCACTATCACATCAAACTGCTTCGGCGCACGCACCAATTGCATGGCAGCATTGTCCACGTATAGGTGGCTCAGTTCTACATCAGGGTAATCTTTAGCAACTTCGATCACCACTTCACGCCATAGACGGCTGGACTCCAGCACGTTGGCTTTATCCACTGAGCAAACTTTCTTGCCTCGTAAACGCGCCATATCAAAGCCCACTTTAGCAATGCGGCGGATTTCGCTTTCGCTGTACGGAAGGGTGTCAAACGCCATGCGCTCGCCATTTTCCAGAGTTACGGTATCGCGTGGTGTACCAAAATAAATACCACCGGTTAACTCACGCACGATCAGGATATCCAGACCCGAAACCACTTCTGGCTTCAGTGTTGAAGCTTCAGCCAATTGCGGGTAAAGAATTGCCGGACGCAAGTTACCAAACAGTCCTAGCTCTGAACGAATTTTCAACAGACCGCGCTCAGGACGGATTGCACGATCCAGCGTATCCCACTTAGGACCACCCACAGCACCGAGCAAGATCGCATCCACTTCACGCGCCAGCGCTAAAGTCGAATCAGCCAAAGGTACACCGTGCTTATCAATCGCTGCACCGCCCAACTCGCCTTCAACCAGCTCAAAACCTAAGTTAAATTTAGTGTTGGCCAGCTCTAAAACTTTAACCGCTTCACGAGTGATTTCTGGACCGATGCCATCACCAGGTAATACTAGAATTCTTTTAGACATTTCAAATACTCAGCGCCGTCGTGTCTGCACAACGGCACATTCAATTAAATTAAAGGGCGTCAAACACCTATGATTAAAGAGCGTCAAACAACCATGGGTTAGACTTTTTGTAACCCACTTCAAACTCACGAATCAGCTCAGCATCTTGCAGAGTCAAACCGATATCATCTAAACCATTGAGCAAGCAGTGCTTACGGAAGGCATCGACTTCAAAGGTGTACTGCACGCCATCTGGACGCGTCACAGTTTGCGCAGCCAGATCCACAGTCAACTCATAACCTTCAGTCGCTTGCGCTTGAGCAAACAGCTCATTGACTTCAGCAGCAGTTAAAACAATCGGCAGCAAGCCATTTTTAAAGCTGTTGTTATAGAAGATATCCGCAAAGCTTGGCGCGATAATCGCACGGAAACCGTACTCTTCTAACGCCCAAGGCGCGTGCTCACGACTTGAACCGCAACCAAAGTTTTCTTGCGCCAGCAATACACTGGCACCTTGGTAGCGTGGCTGGTTTAACACAAACTCAGTATTAAGCGGACGCTTGCTGCTGTCCTGATCCGGCTGACCTTCATCCAGGTAGCGCCACTCATCAAATAAGTTCGGACCAAAGCCCGTACGCTTAATGGATTTTAAAAACTGTTTTGGAATAATCTGGTCAGTATCAACGTTGGCGCGATCCAACGGAGCAACTAAACCTTGATGTTGAGTAAAAGCCTTCATGCTGATGCTCCCTCTTTCATTAATTCACGCACATCAACAAAGTGGCCTTTAACTGCCGCGGCAGCTGCCATCGCTGGGCTGACTAAGTGCGTACGACCGCCATTACCCTGACGACCTTCAAAGTTTCGGTTCGATGTGGATGCGCAATGCTCGCCGCTGCCCAATTTGTCGGGGTTCATGGCTAAGCACATCGAGCAACCTGGCTCACGCCATTCAAAACCAGCGTCTAAGAAAATCTTATCCAAACCTTCTTCTTCAGCTTGTTGTTTAACTAAACCAGAGCCCGGTACTACCAAAGCTTGAATCACATTGCTGGCAACTTTACGGCCTTTAGCAACTTCTGCTGCGGCACGTAAGTCTTCAATACGTGAGTTGGTGCACGAACCAATAAACACGCGATCCAATTTAATATCAGTAATCGCTTGGTTGGCTTGTAAGCCCATATATTTCAGCGCACGAGTAATGGAGTCACGCTTGGTAGGGTCAGATTCTTTTGCAGGATCTGGCACATTGGCATCAACTGGCAGAACCATTTCAGGCGAAGTACCCCAGCTCACTTGTGGGATAATATCTTCTGCGCGCATTTCTACAATGGTATCGAAATGTGCGTCGTCGTCCGAAACCAAATCTTGCCACGCGGCAACGGCTGCATTCCAATCTGCGCCTTTTGGCGAGTAGGGACGACCTTCAACATAATCGATAGTCTTCTGATCCACTGCCACCATACCCACACGGGCACCGGCTTCAATGGACATATTACAGACGGTCATACGACCTTCCATCGACAGCTCACGAATCGCGCTACCAGCAAATTCAACCGCATGACCGTTACCGCCTGCAGTACCAATCTTGCCGATAATCGCCAAGACGATATCTTTAGCCGTTACACCAGCAGGCACTTTACCTTCAACACGCACTTGCATGTTTTTCATCTTTTTGGCAACAAGGCACTGAGTGGCCAGCACATGCTCAACTTCTGATGTGCCAATACCGTGCGCTAATGCGCCGAAAGCACCGTGAGTTGAAGTATGTGAGTCACCGCAAACAACCGTCATACCCGGCAGAGTGGCACCCTGCTCTGGGCCAATCACGTGCACAATACCTTGGCGCACGTCGTTCATTTTAAACTGTAAAATGCCGTACTCATCGCAGTTATCATCCAAGGTTTGTACTTGAATGCGCGACACGTTATCAGCAATCGCCGCAATACCACCGTCACGCTCTTTCTTAGTCGTAGGCACATTGTGGTCTGGTGTAGCAATATTACTATCGATGCGCCATGGCTTACGCTTGGCTAAACGCAGACCTTCAAACGCCTGTGGCGAGGTCACTTCATGTAAAATATGGCGGTCGATATAAATCAACGAAGAGCCGTCATCGCGACGCTTCACTTCGTGCATCTCCCACAGC
>DASRNZ010000028.1:0-10951 GCA_035647155.1 Thiopseudomonas sp. | reverse complement strand
CTGAACAATTGGCGCAAGCCTGTCCGCAAGGTATTGATGTCTACTATGAGAACGTTGGCGGTAAAGTCTTTGATGCCGTACTGCCGCTACTCAATACCAAAGCACGGATTCCAGTGTGTGGTGTGATTGCTAACTACAACGCTACCGCTTTGCCATCTGGCCCAGATCGTTTGGGGCTACTGATGAGCACAATCTTGATTAAGCGCTTAACAGTGCAAGGCTTTATCATTTTTGATGACTACGCATCGCGTTACCCAGAATTTAGCGCCGATATGCAAAAGTGGTTGGCTAATCAGCAAATGAACTACCGTGAAGACCGTGTGCAGGGTTTAGCCAATGCACCGGAGGCCTTTATCGGCTTATTGCAAGGCAGTAACTTCGGTAAGTTGGTGATTCAAGTGGGTGCTGAAGAGTATTAATAATGCATTGGTTTTTAGTCGAAAGCAGTCTAGTTGGATGGAGTATCCATAACTCATCTAGGATGTATTCGGTGCTTTTATTAGAGTGCTATCGTTATTAAGCCCTCTCTATCTCAATATGTGTATGAATTGAGACAGAGAGGGTCGTGAATGCTAATCTCATCTCAATAATTGAGGTTATTGAGATATGAATATAAAAATGCCACCCGCTGTTGTTGTGAATCCTTTCACAGCATTGACACAAAACTATCCCGATCAGCTTGAGGATTACCTTGAGTTTTATAGTCCTGTGGATAAAAAGGGCCGATATCTGCCTTACGATGAACTACGGCACAGAATGGCGAGCGGACTCGATCATCAATTGGTGTGGTCTTTAACTCGATTATCCAGAACTAAACAGCAAGCGACTCTGATTGAGCTGGGTGAGCCAGCGACACCCTGTGGTTATTTGTTAACACCGTTGATCCAGCACGCCATTTCAGCAGTTGATAGACATACCACGACTGCATCACTTGAATGGATCAGTAGCAAAATTGATGAGAAGTCGCAGTTTGAATATTTGCTCAATGATTTAATTGAAGATGAATCGATTAGTAGTAGTCAGCTGGAAGGTGCTGCCACCACGACGCAAGTGGCTAAAGAGCTGATCAAGCGCAATCGCAAGCCACGCTCAGAAGATGAGCGGATGATTGTCGGCAACTATAAAATGATGCTGCACGCTTGGGGCATGCGCGATCAGCCGTTGTCTTTAGACTTGATTACTGAACTGCATAAAATGGGTGTTGAGGGAATTGATGACGATGCCTATGCACCAGGATGTTTTAGGCAGTCAAACACTGTTCATGTCGTCAATGCAGACGGTGCAATCGTACATACGCCGCCTTCGTGTGAAAATCTTGCAAACAGGCTGCAGCATATTGTTGATTGGGCGAATGTTAACCACGATGCAGTGGAGTCTACTGCTTATATCCATCCCCTGATCAAAGCGATTGTTCTGCACTTTTGTATTGGCTACGAGCATCCTTTTAAGGATGGTAACGGCCGCGTTGCTCGGGCTTTGTTCTATTGGTTTATGTTTAAAAACGATTTTTCAACCTTTAGATATATCGCAATCAGTGTTTTATTAAAAAAAGCCCCAGTGCAGTACGGTAAAAGCTATCTGCACACTGAAACAGATCAAATGGATCTGACCTATTTTATCGAGTACCAAGCAGGCATTATCATTCGAGCGATTGAGAAGTTTAAAGACGCTTATAAAAGTGCAGCTGTGGATATTGATCAGTTTAATCTTTGGTTAGTGGAATCCGGGCTGCATATAAAATTGACTGATAATCAAAAGGCAGTTCTTCAGGCAGCAAAAATAGGTACAACCACTGAATTCACCATTAGATATGTTGAAAAGCTTCTAGATTGCTCCTATAACACGGCAGCGGTGGTGTTAAATGATCTTGTGGGTTTGCAGTTTTTTACTAAGGCTAAAAAGGGACGGGAGTGGATTTATAGTCTAGAAAATACACTAAGCGTCATTAACAAAGCCTGAATTCAACACATTAAGTGCAATGCTCACCTCTGTGTGCACTTCGTATGCTGATTTCCAGCACAAGCATTTACGTGAGCGTAAATTGATCTTAGCAACAGCCTAGTAAACTTGGCGAGTAGTCAACGTGCTAAAATCGCTGCCTTTAGGAAAAAACCTACGTAGCAAACCATTACTATTTTCATTTGAGCCGCGTTGCCAGGATGAATAAGGCTCTGCAAAATACACGTCACATCGGCTATTTTTTGCTAAGTGCTCATGTCCACACAAGCCAAGCTTGCTTCAATTTGGTATCGTTGCACCTGAGTCAGCTGTTGGTCATGCGTCTTCATTTACGCTGTATTCCATTGATGTGAGAGCCTGGAGTTTACCCGTAGTTGGCTCTCTGTCTAAAATTTCAAGCGTTGCACTTATTGTATGAATTTAGGTGAGGTACTAAAAAAGCAATCAGTGCGTTCGATGCTATGTATGACTCACTATAAGGTTAGCTGCTAATGATAAATACTTTGCTCAATCAGCACACTGAAAAAACCCAGCAGGCGCTTGCAGCCATTGCTCATATGCCCACTCGAAGTTTGTCTGTCTTAATGGATAATGACTTTGTTGCAGGCTTAACTGATGCAGACTTTATGCGCATTGCAGTTGTGTTAGCGAAAAAAAGCTATGACGAAGGTGGCTGCCCAATTGGTGCAGTGATTGTGGATAACGCCACTAACCGTATCGTCGGTAAAGGCCACAACACTCTAACGCAAGAAAACCACCCCTATAACCACGGCGAAACCTCAGCGATTCGAGATGCTGGGCGCATGGATTTTAGTCAGACCACGATTTATACCAGCCTCAGTCCCTGCGTGGTCTGCGCCACGCTTGTGTATATGCGTGGGTTTAGTCGTGTGGTGGTGGGTGACATCACCAATGCCTCGGGCACTGAAGCGCTGTTGGCGGAGAAGGGTGTGCAGGTGGATATTCTAGAAGATCAGCAAGGGATTGAGACTTATGCACGCTTTCGCGCAGAAAAACCTGAGCAAGATTTGGAGGATTGGCAGGGATTGAGCGCTGTGCATAAAGGTGCATAATTAACTGCTTTTGCAATAAAATTCCGCTATCTGCAAGTTGTAAGAGTTTTAGTACTCGCTATGCCAAAAACTATATATTTTGATGTGGAGCATTTCCCTCAGAGAATACTTGGTTTTTAATAGGCACACCATTTGCACTTTATTTGAAGTTAATAGAGTTTTTCTGTCGGTAGATCATGGTTTAGCACCTAACATGACGTTATGCTTTGAAATATTTTTTTAATTAAAAAGCACTGGTAAGTTGTAATGAGTACTAGTCTTTTTATATCGATTAGTAATGTATTAATCCACATTAAATGGAGAGCAATGAATATATTTGGGGTTAATACTATTGTAGGAATAGACTGCGTTCGTATATCAGTGGAAGAATTAAGCTTGGTTAGCTTACTGCACGCCGCGGTTATGATGACTATCGCGCAATTTTTACGTATCTTGCAGATGACGCGATCTTATAAGCAGCGTCCTACTACAATAACAACTTGTAATAGAGATCCACTGCTAGGTACGGTCATCTGCACGACGCAGTAAGTGAGTGTTTAATATAGAGTACTTAGTCCATTGAGGTGATCTATATGTGTAAATATGAGGTTTATGGCTATGATCAAATCTAGCAGTTTATTTCTTGGTTTTTTTATATTAGCAAGTCTGGTTGGGTGTAGTGTAAATAAACCCTTGCGAGACTTTGAAAGCGCACAGCATACATCTGAAAAACTAGATGTTGTCATATCAAACCTTGAGAGCAAGGGGTATGCCTGCAGTGAAGTTAAAATGAGTTTGAAATACAAAGATTATTTCGAAAAAAAAGCAATAGATGCCCAAAAACATACCTGTACTAAATATAGAGGAGGAGTTATTTGTTCAGATTATTTGTTTATAGATATTTACTCGGAGAAAAATAAAATCCTTATTGGTGGTGGACAGGTCACGCCGATGTGTCCTTAACTATTGTTCTAAGTAGAGATATAGAGACAACTGCTTCCAGCATATTTCTCTATAGCTTGTCATTGCGTGAAAAACTCCCCCACTTTTTGATGCGCTGTCACCTGAGTCCACCTTAAGTGTTTTGCAATCCAATAACCCCGATCGCCAAGGTCAGCCGCGGCCTGTGCATAAGCTCTGTGCTGGGCAAACCTTATTGTGTAAAAGCCTCGGCCTCAAAGTGCCAGATTGGGATAATCAGCTGTTTGATGCTGAGCGTTTCTATGTGGAAGATTGTGGCTTAGTCCCGCAGGAGATTATTCAAACCACACGTTTGGGGATTTCTGCAGGGCGTGATGAGCATTTACCCTACCGCTTTGTTGATGCTGAATTTGTGCGCTATTGTACGAAAAACCCCTTACGCCGGGGTCAGCGTGAGGGGCAGGATTTCTGGCTATTGGACGGTGACCAAGAGCGCGCTTAGGTTTTACTTAAGACATGCGCTGCTAAAGTACGAATCGAGCCCAGTTGTTGGCTGATCAATAACAACTGCGTCTGCAACAGGCGCAGAGTGTCATCCTCTTCTTCGGGTAAATCAGCTAAACGGTAAGAAAGTTTTTGCTCAGGGTCACTGTGCACGGCAATGGGTTCACGCTTAATCAATTTTTGGGCGATGTCTTCTAGGCTATCAGCCAGCAGTTGTGCTTCTTGATTGAGCATCAGATAGGTCGGTGCATGAGCCAGCTTTTCGCGGTGTGCACCCAGTGCTGAAATATAGCTGAGCAAAGTATGCGAGAGCAGTAAAAAGCGAAAGCCGATATCCGTTTGTTTACGAAAGTAGCCGGGCTCTTTGAGCATATTAGTCAGAGTGCTGGAGAGCGCAGCATCGGCATTATGAGCATCGCGGCGGGCCACACGATAGGCCATATCATCTGTTTTACCTTGAGTGTACTCCAGCATGATTTGTTTTAGATAGAGACCGTTTTGGCGTAGGGTCTGTCCGAATACTGCGTTTAAACGGCGGCCTTGCCAGTCCGGCAGAATTAAAAATACCGCTAAACCGGCAATGGCACTACCAATTAAGGTATCGGTGAGCCGTGGTAAAAATAGGTTGTAGCCGTCACCAATCTGGTTAAAGCAGAACAGTACCATCAAGGTGATAAAGGCCGTGGATAACTTATAATGAGTGGTTCGAGTGGAGAAATAAGCAACGCCGGCGGCAACGGCAATCAATGCTTGCACCCACAGTTCTGGAAACAGCTCAAAGAGTACCCAGCTGGCACCTAAGCCTAAAATAGTGCCGATAATACGCTCGACTAAACGGACACGAGTTGCACCGTAATTCGGGCGGCAAACAAACACAGTGGTTAATAAGATCCAGTAGCCTTGGTCGGGGTGCAGCAGTTGCATTACGCCATAGCAGGCAGCGACAGCAATACTCAGGCGCAAGGCATGGCGAAACAGAAGAGAGTGAATACTAAAGTGTTGACTGATGCGCTCAAAAGCTTCTTTAAACGATTTTGGATCGCGATCTAAAATAGCACTGTCTTGGGCGATGGCTAAAGCATCAGGGTTGGCTGCATCACGCAGTAAGTTATCTAAGGTGCTGAGATTATTCGCCAGTGCGCGCAATGAGCGTAATAAGTCGCGCCACTCAGGCTTGTTTTGCTGCTTAAGGTAGGCAATTGCGCCTTGTAAATCTTCAAGTGCGGCACGATGGCCACCGCCATAATCAAAAGGCTGACGCATCTCAATAGCTTTGGCCAGCGCCTTGCAGCCGTCGCCTTGTTGGCGTACTAAACGTAAGCAGCGAAATAGCACGTCACTATGGAAAAAAGCTTGGGCGAGTTCTTGGTATTGGTAGTGCGAGGAGCTAGCGCGCTCATGAATATCTTGGGCTAGAAAATACAGCTTCAGGTAGCGGTTGACCTTACTACTACTACGACCATCCACGCGGTGCAAAATAATAGCCTTAGTATCATTTAAAGCAGCCACCACTCTGCTATTTTGCTTGGCGATGGTCAGACGGTGGCCCTCAATATCCATATTACGTAAAGGCTCGAACAGCATTGATTTAGCCTTTAAATAGTCGCATTGTTCACGAAATAGACGTGCAAGACTATGTTGCAGGGGCTGCTGGGAAAACAATCCATACCAGAGCACTGAGAGTGCGCCATAAATAGCTGCCCCTATCACTAATAGCATCGGTTGTTGCCAGAGTGATTCCACTATATTACGGTTTTGTTCTAAACCAATCATGGTGTAAATCGAGAGGATTAGCGTGGCGTAGGCCACTGTGGCATAACGTTCACCCAGCGCGCCGAGCATAATTAGGCAGAAGGTGGCCGTGCATAATGCACCAATAAACAGCCATGGATAGGGGTGCAGCAGTTCAACAGCAACGGCGGTCAGGAAAAAGAAAACCAAGGTGACGCACACAGAGAATAAGCGTCCTTGCCAGCTGTCATCTGACTCAGATAAAGCACTGGCAATCACGCCAAGAAATAATGGCGTGAGCAGTTCCATCTGTGAGTTGTACCAACACCAGGTCATACAGCAGGCTAGCGCAATAAAAAAACGCAAACTTGAGCCGAAGCGCTCGAGCGCCCATAAACGACGTAAAGAATGACTTAAAGAGAGCGAACCCATAGATGATACGTATACCAGACTAAAATCAGGGTTTTAGGCTGGCACAAGATCGAGAAAACGGCAAGTAATGTTTTAGGCTTCTAAGCGCCAGAAGCGTTGATCTTGCAATGATTGAGTGCGTACATAACGTGGCTCGCCACTGATGGCTTCCAGTTCTGTGGTACCACCCAGTTGGTCAACGATACGGTAACGAATGCCTTTAAGTGCATCTTCAAGCGGGTAAAGGTTTTTAATGTGTTCAGCCAGTATATTCAGGGTCGACATCTTGCAACTCCATATTGATGTGACAATGTTGTAATGCCTTTGAGCAGAAAACTTTAAAACAGTTCACTGACTGCGGCACGCTTATTTTTCTAGCGCGCACAATAGCATTGAGTTGCCATCGGCGCTGTTAGAGAAAAGTCGATACTAAAGCTATATCAATTATTGTTGATATAGGTGTTGCCGTGTTGTGCATCTGTGTTTAAACTGCGCAACCTATGAGTACAGCCACGCAATTACCTACTTTCAGTCCAATGGACGCCTTAGCTGCTTTTTGTAAAGCAGCGGGTGAGCCTTTGCGTTTGAATATTTTGCGTGCACTGAGTAATGACTCCTTTGGTGTTTTAGAGTTGGCGCAGATTTTTGCCACCGGTCAGTCTGGCGTCAGCCATCACTTAAAAGTGCTGACTCAAGCGGGTTTAGTCACCTCACGCCGTGAAGGCAATGCGATTTTTTACCGTCGCAGTTTGCCGCAAAGCCAGAGTACCGATGAATTGTTACACAATGCTTTATTGGATAGTTTAGATGAATTGTCTGTGCCTGAAGATGTGGCGTTACGTATTAAACATGTGCATGCGCAGCGCGCTGAAGCCAGCCAAGAATTCTTTGAGCGTATGGCGGGTGATTTTCAAAGTCGCCAAGATTTAATTGCCGGTTTGCCACAGTTTCGTGACAGTTTATTAGCATTATTGGATTCACTGACGTTTTCTGCCGAGGCTACTGCGATTGAAGTGGGGCCGGGCGATGGTGGTTTTTTAGCAGAACTCTCCAGCCGCTTTGAGCAGGTACGTGCCATTGATAACAGCGCGCAAATGCTGGAATTGGCACGACAGACCTGCATCAAGCACGGTTTGCATAATGTGGAATTACAATTGGCTGATGCGTTGCACGATGACGTCTTAGCCGCAGATTGTGTGGTGGTGAATATGGTACTTCACCACTTTGCTGCTCCAGCGGATGCCTTGTGCCAATTGGCACGTTTGGTAAAACCCGCTGGCAGCTTATTGATTACTGAGTTATGCCGTCATGACCAAGATTGGGCCAAGCAGGCCTGCGGCGATCTATGGTTAGGTTTTGATCAGGATGAACTGGCCCTTTGGGCTGATGCCGCAGGACTGATACCCAGTGAAAGTATTTACTTGGGTTTAAAAAATGGCTTTCAGATTCAGCTCAGGCATTTCGCCAAGCCGGATTCGAACAGCACCCTCACGCACCGGTAGTTAAAGGAACCGACATGAGCGAATATTCGATTTTTACTTCTGAATCTGTATCAGAAGGGCACCCCGATAAGATTGCAGACCAAATTTCTGACGCAGTATTAGATGCCATTATCACTGAAGATAAACAAGCCCGTGTCGCCTGTGAAACAATGGTGAAAACCGGTGTGGCGATTGTGGCTGGTGAGATCACTACTGATGCTTGGATTGATTTAGAGCAGCTGGTGCGCGATGTGATCGTAGATATCGGTTACAACAGCTCCGATGTTGGTTATGACGGCGCGACCTGCGGCATTATCAATATTATTGGTAAGCAGTCTGCAGAAATCGCTCAAGGTGTTGACCGTGTTAGCCCTGAAGACCAGGGTGCTGGTGACCAAGGTTTAATGTTTGGTTATGCCAGCAACGAAACTGACGTTTTAATGCCTGCGCCTATTACTTTTGCGCACCGTTTAATGGAGCGTCAAGCTGAAGCGCGTAAAACCAAGGTGTTGCCTTGGTTGCGTCCGGATGCAAAAAGCCAAGTCACTTGCCGCTATGAAGACGGCAAAGTGGTCGGTATTGATGCGGTGGTGTTATCCACTCAGCACAGTCCAGACGTCTCACAAAAAGATCTTGAAGAAGCCGTGATGGAGCTGATTGTTAAGCACACATTGCCTGCTGAATTGCTGCATAAAGACACTCAGTACCACATTAACCCAACCGGTAAGTTTGTTATCGGTGGCCCAGTCGGTGACTGCGGTCTAACCGGCCGTAAAATTATCGTCGATACCTACGGTGGTATGGCGCGTCACGGTGGTGGTGCGTTCTCAGGTAAAGATCCATCTAAAGTAGACCGCAGTGCGGCGTACGCGGGCCGTTATGTAGCGAAAAATATCGTTGCTGCTGGTTTAGCTGAGCGTTGCGAGATCCAAGTGTCTTACGCCATTGGTGTGGCACAGCCGACTTCAATCTCTTTGAACACCTTTGGTACGGGTAAAATCAGCGATGAGCAAATCATCAAGTTGGTCCGTGACGTGTTTGACCTGCGTCCATACGCTATTACTAATATGCTCGATTTGTTGCACCCGATGTATCAAGCCACTGCGTCATATGGCCACTTCGGTCGTACGCCCTACGAAATGACGGTGGGTGATGACACCTTTACCGCATTTACCTGGGAAAAAACCGACCGCGCTGAATCATTACGCGCTGCTGCCGGTCTGTAAAACGCCGCAAAACAACAGCTTTGCGCCTTGCGTAAGGCTGTTGTGCTTTAAGTGCTGATTATTTGTAAAATAATTTAGCCACGCAATAGAATCTGCTTTACACCGTGTCTGCACTATCCTAAGCGTATTTTTGTACTGTCTTTAATGCCGCCTTCTGCGCGGTTATCCGCTATAATCTCGGCTTTGATTTGCCGCAATGATTGCCCCCTGCGTCTAGGTGGGCGAAAATAGCCGCCTTTATTTTATTTTAAGCTTCAGGAGATTGAGTAATGCCCAGCCGTCGTGAGCGAGCCAATGCCATTCGCGCCCTCAGCATGGATGCTGTGCAAAAAGCCAATAGTGGCCACCCGGGTGCCCCAATGGGCATGGCGGATATCGCCGAAGTCCTGTGGCGTGATCATCTGAAGCACAATCCAAAAAATCCGAACTGGTTAGACCGTGACCGCTTTGTGCTGTCCAACGGCCACGGCTCCATGTTGCTGTATTCGTTACTGCACCTGACCGGTTATGACGTTAATTTGGATGATTTAAAAAGCTTCCGTCAATTGCACAGCCGCACTCCAGGTCACCCTGAGTACGGTTACACCGCAGGCGTTGAAACCACCACCGGTCCATTGGGTCAGGGTTTAGCTAACGCAGTGGGTTTTGCTTTAGCTGAAAAAGTCATGGGTGCGCAATATAACCGCCCTAAGCACGATATTGTTGATCACCAAACCTATGTGTTCTTAGGTGATGGCTGCTTGATGGAAGGTATTTCCCATGAAGTGTGCTCATTAGCCGGTACTTTAGGCCTGAACAAACTGACTGCATTTTATGATGACAATGGTATTTCCATTGATGGTCAGGTGCAGGGCTGGTTCAGTGATGACACCCCACGTCGCTTTGAAGCCTACGGTTGGCACGTGATCCGTAACGTTGATGGTCATAATGCTGACGAAATTGAAGTGGCCATTGCTGCTGCGCGTGAAAGCGACAAGCCTACTTTGATTTGCTGTAAAACTGAGATTGGTTTTGGCTCGCCCAATCGTGGTGGTAAAGAAACCAGTCATGGTGCACCACTGGGTGCGGAAGAAATTGCTTTAACCCGCGCTAAATTAAACTGGTCGCACGGTCCGTTTGAAATTCCTGCAGATATCTATGCGCAGTGGAACGCAGAAGAAGCGGGGGCTAAAGCTGAGACTGAGTGGGATGCGCGTTTTGCCGCTTATGCTGCTGAGTTTCCTGAATTGGCCGCTGAGTTTACCCGTCGTATGGCCGGTGATTTACCCGCTGATTTCGCTGAAAAAGCTGCGCAGTATATTGCTGAAGTGGCGGCCAAAGGCGAAAGCATTGCCAGCCGTAAAGCCAGTCAAAACAGCCTGAATGCTTACGGTCCATTACTACCTGAGTTCCTCGGTGGTTCTGCTGACCTGGCCGGTTCTAACCTGACCTTATGGGATGGTTGTAAGGGCGTATCGGATGTTGATGCTTCTGGTAACTACGTATTCTACGGCGTACGTGAATTTGGTATGAGCGCCATTATGAATGGTGTGGCTCTGCACGGTGGTTTGGTGCCTTACGGTGCAACTTTCCTGATGTTTATGGAATATGCGCGTAATGCGGTACGTATGGCTGCCTTAATGAAACAGCGCGTGCTGTTTGTCTACACCCATGACTCCATTGGTCT
>DASRNZ010000027.1:0-2097 GCA_035647155.1 Thiopseudomonas sp. | reverse complement strand
TTACCGTTGGTAAAACACAGTTGCGACTGCGAATCACGCACATGCAGCGACCAGACATTAGGAACAATATTGCGCCATGAAGCGATCTCAATCTTCATGCCCAGATCAGCAATAAGGCCAGACATGGTGGCGATGGTTTTTTCCAGCGGCAGATCTTTACCGGGAATAAAGGTCTGGCTGTTTTCATCCACTGACGTGCCCAGCAGCGCCTGCGCATCAGCGTCGAGATTATCGACAATATCAATGACAAATTCAGGCCCAGTCTGTACCACGCGCTTAACCGTACAACGGTCGATGGAGCGCAAAATGCCTTGGCGATCTTTATCAGATATATCGCTTGGCAGCTCAACCTGTATTTTAAAAATCTGCTTATAGCGATCTTCCGGGTCAACAATATTGTTCTGCGACAGGCGAATATTTTCCGTGGGAATATCGCGCGCTTGGCAGTACAGCTTGACGAAATACGCCGCACACAGCGCCGATGACGCTAGAAAATAATCAAACGGACCGGGCGCAGAGCCCTCGCCCTTATAACGGATCGGCTGATCAGCCACTACAGTAAAGTCGTCGAACTTGGCTTCAAGACGCAAGTTGTCGAGAAAGTTAACCTTGATTTCCACAGCGAATCACCAGAATACATAGCAAAAGAATGGCAGCTATTATCCAGTATTCCAGCAGAATATGTTGCTAAATGTAGTCCCCAAACCCACCCTCACCTCTTTGATCGATCAACGCGCGGTTATGCACAGTAACAATGCTCAATACCCGTGTAATTTGTGCAAGGCAAAACATGTTAGCAAAGGTGTTGCCCCTCACACCTACGGGTTAACGGCCGAGCCGTGATTGCCAACTTAACCCAGTTGGCGGGTGCGTTCGCCTCGATCAATGCGGCTACCTACTACACTTGCTAGTCTACTAAGTCTGTACTCCAGTTTAAACCTTGAATTGTTGTATCTAACTCTCGGTAGGCTTTGGCCAACGCATCCACCTGCTTTTGTATCTCTTTAACACTGACGGTGCTTTCAACCTTGATTTCTGAACGGCTATAACGGTCTTGCGAGGCTGATGCCGCGTCAACCAGATCAGCATAGACTTTGCGTCGCACGGCCAAAATATCACGCTCAGCTAAGGCATCGGTTAAGCTGCGCTCGGCGTCAAACTGAGTGTTGATATTGGTTTTATTGATGCGTTTGATCAGGTCAAGAGTACCCTCCGCCAGCTGCTCAAACTCCTTCAGCAGCAGTTGCGGATTCTCCGCCGGCTCTTCACCTTCTTGCACCTTGGCATTGCTGACAATGCGTTGGCGCAACTGTGCTGCACGCTTTTGGTAATCCGCGCGCAGAATCAATGCTTCCGCTAATTTCATCATAAACCTCACTTTTTAAATCTATTTGCAAACCGTACTGCATGCAGGCAAAACCCATACAAACGCAGACAGAAACATCTTATCTACCAAATAGCATAGCAGTAACACCAATGCCTATTGCGCGCAATTATACAGCGCGCTGTTTGACCCGCGCTGATAATTCTTCTGCACTTTTTTTACCCTCAGAATAACGCTCCACCAGATAATCCTGACGATCGCGTAGCAACAAAGTGAACTTCACCAGCTCTTCCATCACATCAACAATGCAGTCGTAATAGGGTGACGGCTGCATGCGGTCGTTGTCAGCAAACTCAGTAAAGGCTTTCGGCACTGAAGACTGATTAGGGATGGTAAACATGCGCATCCAACGCCCCAGTGCTCGCAGTTGATTGACCACATTAAAGGACTGCGAGCCGCCACAGACCTGCATCACCGCCAAGGTTTTACCTTGGGTCGGACGCACCGCACCCATACTTAATGGCACCCAATCAATCTGCGCTTTAAACACCGCACTCATCGCACCGTGACGCTCTGGCGAGCACCAGACCTGGCCTTCCGACCATTGCATCAACTCACGCAGTTCAGCCACTTTAGGATGGGTATCTTCAACATCATCCGGTAAGGGCAAGCCAGACGGATTAAAGATACGGGTTTCTGCGCCAAAGGTTTCTAACAAACGCGCCGCTTCTTGCACCACTAAACGGCTAAAAGAACACTGACGAGTAGAACCG
>DASRNZ010000026.1:0-3363 GCA_035647155.1 Thiopseudomonas sp. | reverse complement strand
ACCCGTACTGACCGCGGCTTAGAAGCCATTACTTTATCTGTGCCACCGACTCCAGGTCGCTCTTTGGTTAAACGTATTGGCCGTGAAAGTGGTTTTGCCAGCTTAGGTCAACAGCTGAATGCGCAAGGCTACGACAGTGTCTTTGTCTACGGTGGTCGCGGCTATTTTGACAATATGAATGCGTTTTTTTCCGGCAATGGCTATCGCATTGTTGATCAAAGCAGTGTGCCTGATAAAGAGATGAATTTTACCAATGCCTGGGGTATGGCCGATGAGGATTTATACGCGCAAACCATAAAACTAGCCGATGCTGATTATGCGCAAGGTAAGCCGTTTTTATTACAGTTGATGACCACCTCCAATCACCGTCCTTATACCTATCCTGATGGGCGTATTGATATTCCTTCAGGTGAAGGCCGTGAAGGGGCAGTGAAGTACACCGACTATGCCATTGGTGAGTTTTTGCGCCAAGTTCAAACCAAGCCTTGGTTTAACGACACAGTGTTTATTTTTGTCGCTGACCATACTGCAGGTAGTGCCGGTAAAGAAGATTTGCCCGTCAGTAACTACCATATCCCGATGTTTATTTATGCGCCGCAGCATATTCAGCCGCGCGAAATTGACACTCTGACCAGTCAAATTGATATTGCCCCGACCCTGCTTGGGCTGCTCAACCTGTCCTACGAGAGCACCTTTTTTGGTCGTGATGTGCTGCGCCCTGAAGCAGCAGAGCGAGGACGTGCGCTATTAGGGAACTATCAACACTTAGGGCTGTTTGACGGCAGTGATTTGGCCATCCTTAGCCCGCGTAAAATGATGCGACGCCATGATGATGCCTCAGGTGTGAGCCATGAACGTCGTGCGGATAAAAATAGTGAATTGGTCCAGCGTGATATTGCCTATTATCAAGGTGCGAGCCATGCGATTAGCCAAGGACTATTGAAGTGGCAAGACAATGCTGCAGTGAAAAAATCAACTTTAGCCCAGCAGCAGGAGCAGCGTTGATATGTCTACTTATGCGGTACGGCCGTTTAATTTTAAGGCTGCGTTTGCGCTGCCCTTAGTGTTAATGGCGAGTTTGTTGATATTTGAGCCCAGTGCTTTAGATCTCGGCTTGGCACGCTTAATGTATTCACCTGAAAGCGGTTTTATCGGTGCCAAAAGCTTCTTTTTAGAAGATATTTTGCATGACCGTGCTAAGCAGTTGGTGATTGTGTTTGGTGTGCTGGCTATTGTTGGTTTCGCTTTAAGTTGTGTTTGGTCACGACTCTACAACTGGCGCGGCAAATTGGGTTATCTGGTGCTGGCGTTGGGCGTCTCTACTGCGTTAGTGACACCAATGAAAACCTTCACTGCAGTGCACTGTCCGTGGAGTTTGGAGGAATTCGGTGGGCAAGAAGTCTACTCGGGCTTGCTGGAACCGCGTCCAGAAACAGCCAAACCAGGGCGTTGCTGGCCGGGCGGCCATGCCTCGGCGGGCTTCTCACTGATGGCCTTGTTTTTTGCTTTGCGTGATCTTAAACCGCGTGCAGCACGTGCTTGTTTAATCTTTGCGATTGGTTTAGGCGCCGTATTTTCCCTGGGGCGCATGCTACAGGGCGCACACTTTTTCTCGCATAATCTGTGGACCTTCTTATTTGACTGGCTGATCTGCGTTTTTTTCTATTGGTTAATTCTCTATAGAAAAAACACTCCAGCACAGAGCTGTGCAGCAATGCAGGTGGCGCGATGAAGCGTTATGTCTATATTGCTGCAGGGCTTATATTGGGCGTGCTTGCTACAGTGTTATGGCAAAAATACACCTACAAAGCTGCACCAAACTTAGCTGTGACAACAGTCAAGCTGGAATCGCGCCCGGCAAATTGGGCGCAACCGGTTGATCCTGATTTTGCTTTGTACAAAATGAGTGACTCACTCTACCGTAGCGCTTTACCGCGCGCGCACGATGTTGAGTGGTTACAGCAGAGCAAGATACAAACTGTGATTAATTTTTATCAAAAGCCGGACGGTTTTTGGTTGCACGATACGGGTATTGAGCAAATACAAATTCCGCTACGCACCGACCGTATCGATGATGTCGATGTGTTGCGGGTGCTGCGTAGCATTGCCCGCGCTGAGCAAAAAGGTAAGGTGCTGATGCATTGCAAGCATGGGCAAAATCGTACCGGCCTGATTGCTGCTATGTATCGCATTGTCTTTGAAGGTTGGAGTAAAGCTGATGCTATGGCTGAAATGCAGCAGGGCTATGGCGGTGAAGAGCGCATGGCTGGGGCCAATCGTTATTTAGAGAATGTCGATGTGGATGCCATCAAGCAGGCGCTGGCCAGTAGTGCCTGCAGTACTCAGCCTTTGGCATGGTGTCAGGTTGAGCACTGGTTTAGACAGCGTGTTAATAAAATATTGAATCGTAATGGGTAAAGTGTTTCGTTCAGAGCTGGCTCGCGCCGATAATGGTTCAGATGGACAGATAATCAGCTATTGTTGGGTGATGATTGTGCGCGCTGTACCCCTAAGATTGCCGTCTGGCGGGCTGTTACGCTTGCTACTATAGGCAACAGCTTTCTTGCTTACATTTAGCAACAGATGTGAGGGGTTTTTTTGAACTTATATGATATTGAGTTTGTATATTTTAAAGAACGTGCCTATCATGTACACATGGTAAGGATTAATAGGAAAGTATTTTCTTGATGAGTCAGCTATTGCATCTCGGCTTATTATAGCTAGCTATTATAGTTGCCACATTTTTATGCGTTACTTACATTTAGTTATATGAACGGGAGTTTTAGATGAGAAAAATACCTTTTGCTTTAATTTTAGCCTGCGGTTTGGCCAGTGGTTCGGCGTTTGCAGCGACACAGGGCACGGTAACCATTATGGGTGAAGTAGTTGACCAAACCTGTACAATTGTTGTGGGTGATGTAGATAAGACCGTCACTCTGGCAACTGTTTCTACGACAGCTTTTACTGCTGCAAATCAAACGGTGGCGAAACAGAGCTTTACGATTGGCCTGGAAAATTGTGAAGCGGGTGCCAATGTCTATGCAGCATTTTCTGCGCCAGTAGCTGACATAGATGTAGGCACTCATACCTTGATAAACAAAGCAGCTGCAGGTGCAAGCAATGTGAACATAATTTTGCTTGAACAGAATGAAGGTCAAATTCTGTTGGGCGATCCGTCCTATCCGCCAAGTACTCAGCCAGTTGCTACAGCGGATGGAGCTGTTACGTTAGAATACTCTGCCGCTTATTACTCCACAGCTGCAGCTGTTACAGCAGGTACGGTCACAGCCACAGCAAACTACGTTATTGCTTATCAATAAGCATAATTGATTTACAGAAGGGGTCTTCGGGCCCCTTTTTGCT